>CADAIF010000043.1 GCA_902787905.1 uncultured Lachnospiraceae bacterium | reverse complement strand
CGAAGCGGCTCCATAATGATCACAGGGATCCCTTTGGCCGCCGCGTAAGCTACGCCCTCACGGCCGGCCTGGCTGTGCTCATCCATGTAATTATACTGAACCTGGCAGAACTCCCAGTCGTAAGCGTCCAGCAGCCGGATGAAATTCTCCGTGTTGCCGTGATAGGAAAAGCCGATCCTGCGGATCTGCCCCGCAGCCTTCTTCTTCCGGATCCAGTCCGCCACGCCCATGCTGACCAGCTTCTGCCAGATCTCCACATCGGGCAGCATGTGCATAAGATAATTATCGATATACGATGTTTTCAGCCGCTTCAGCTGCTCCTGAAACATCCGCTCAAGGTCATCGACCGATTTATATAAATAATTAGGCATTTTCGAGGCGATGGTCACCTGCTCCCGAACACCCATTTCTTCAAGCACCGTTCCCAGCGCCTGTTCACTGCCCCGGTAAATGTAGGCCGTATCAAAATAATTGACACCCTGGGAAATGGCATAGCCGATCTGCTCCCGGACAGCCGCCATATCAAAGCCGCCGCCTTTTTTGGGGAAACGCATACATCCGAAACCGAGGATCGACCATCCCTGATGTCTGTACTGCATACTCATAATGTCCTCCTGATCTTNNNCATGCCGGTCAGCTGTATCCGGCCTCTGCCTGATCAGAACACCTGCTTAATACTGTCATAGTGCAGGAAGATGCCCTCCTGCGCCAACGCCTTTATTTCATCCAGGGTGGCGATACGGAACTCTGAGGCTTCCGCCTTCTGAAGGACGACATCGCTCTCATCAAAATCAATGACGAAACGGTAGACATCCACAAAATAGTTATCCCCTTCTTTGGGGTTGTCCCTGCGATAGCTGTAGACAGGCCCCCCGTCCAGCTGACTTACATCCAGACCGGTCTCTTCCTTCACCTCGCGGACCACGGCGTCCCTGGAGCTTTCACCTGCATTGACGCCGCCGCCGGTCACTTCCCACCATCCGGCCGCCCAGGCCTTGGTATCCACACGCCGGGTGATCAGATATCTGCCATCCGGCCTGACGATGACCGCCAGCACCGACAGATGGTAATCCCCTGCCTGCATATTCCAGTCATTGCGCTTCATGATCCGACCTGTCTTCTGCCGGTGGATATCGTAAATATCCCAGTATTCCATAAAAAAATTCCGCCTTTCTCATCTGTCATGCATTAGAACAGTATAACACAAGGCACGCTAAAAAGCTATAAAAAAGGTATTCCCGCAGATTTGGGGAATACCTTTGCTTTAGTTTTCTTTACAGGAACCAGATATTCTGGTCCGTGGACGAAACGCTGATCACGCCGGCCTTTAAGAGGGCCATGACGTCCTCCTTTTCCGACACCAGACCCCCGGCGATGACCGGCCGCTGCGACAGACCGCAGATCTTCCGGATCACCTTGGGCATCAGCGCCGGCAGCACCTCGATCACATCCGCCCTGGCCGCCCTGACCTGCTTCTGCAGGTTTTCCAGGGCCATGGAATCAATGATAAAGAGGCGCAGAACCGCAAACAGCTCCAGTTCCCCGGCCCGCCTCAGCATGGCCGGTTTGGTGGAGATGATACCGTCCGCCCGCGTATACTTTTTTATAAAATCCACGGCGATCTCCTTTGAAGCGAGACCGCCGATCAGATCGATATGTACCAGGGCGATTTTGCCTGCCCCTTTGACTTTCTCGACGATATCCGCGATCGTGCAGATGTCGCCGTAAAGGATGAATACGACCCGGCTGTCCGCCTCCAGGCAGCGCGCAAGACCACTGTCATCCTTAATTGCCGCGATGACCGGAGAATCCTCCAGAGCTTCGCGGAAAGCCTTATGCATTCTCATCCCCGTCAGCGCCGGAGATCACTTCGTCAGCCTTCTCTTCCGCAGCGTCGCAGGCTTCCTGCACGGCATCCTCGGCCTTGTCACAGGCTTCCTGTGCGGCATCCTGTACGTCGTCTGCCTTATCCTCAGCCGCGTCCTTCAGATCATTGATCTTATCCTCGGCTGCATCCTTCAGGTCCTCAGCCTTTTCACCGGCTTCCTTTACAAAAGCCTCAGCCTTTTCCCTGACGGCGTCCGCGACATCCTCAGCCTTCTCACCGGCCTCTTTGATCAGCTCTTCCGCCTTGCCCTTGACCTCGTCGGGATTCTTCTGGATCTTATCAATGGCAGTCCGAAGCTGAGCCAGCTGATCCTTGGTCATGTTTCTGACCTTATCGCTGATATCCTTCAGGTCCACACCATCGCCGTCACCCCTGACGCGGTCACCGGCCTTTTTGGCACTGTCGATCACACTGTCAGCGGTCTGTTTGGCCTTTGCCTTGAGATCGTCGAATTTGATTTCCTTGCCCAGGCTCTTTCTCTGCTCCATGGTCAACTCGCCTTTTTTGACAAGATCATCCAGGATTTCCTGAGCCTTCTCACCGGTCGTCGCCGCTGCGCCGATACCCGCAAGCAGTAATTTTCTTAAGCCTTCACCTAAGTTATCCATTCTCCATACCTCCAAATCGCAGTAGAAAATGTCATAAGACCTCTAACGGTCCGGTATCTGGACTTATTATACAACGAAATGGGCATTTTGGATATTAAATCCTGAGAATAAAGCTAAAAAAATTATAAAGATTCTGACGAAAACAGGCGCATCAGCATCTCCTTTACCCAGAGGGCATCCGGACTGCCGAAGGTCTTTTTCAGGCCGTTGTTGTTCTCAAACCTGCCCATGGCATCTGCTGCATCTTTCTCTGTCATGGAAACGGAAATCTCCGGAGTCAGCGTGCGGAACATGGCCAGAAAATCCTTCCGGCTCAGTCTCAGCTCCTCCAGAAAGGTCTTGCAGAGTTCAGGCTCCGCAGCCTCATTCAGAACAAAGAAATCCGGCAGGAAAACGGCGCAGGCCGTTCCATGGGAGATATGATATTCCTCCGTCAGCAGATAGCTGACCGCATGGGGCATGGCAGTTCCTGTGACCGCGATGGCCATGCCGCCGTAGATGGATGCGGCATAAAGGGCCTCTCTGTCCTCCAGGGTCAGGCTTTCTGTGCCCTTCTTCTCCCGTATCATGTCCGCGCAGCTTTTCAGGATCCTGAGGCCTCTTAATGCCACAGTCCTGGAATAGTCATTGGCCTGACGGTTAAAATAGCTTTCCACGCAGTGCATGCCCGCATCCGCCGCCGTTGACAGGGTCTCCCGCTCAGACATGGATATGGTGTAACGGGCGTCGCCCAGAGCCAGAACCGGAAATACGGAAGGATCCCTGAAGCTCCGCTTTCTGCCTGACCGGTCGGTAATGACCGCGACCATGGTCACTTCGCTGCCGGTGCCGGCTGTCGTTCCCACCATGACCTGAGGCAGGGCTTTGGTCTGCCAGCGCACAGCATACAGATCATCCTCGGACAGGCCCGGATTCGCCGCGAATACAGCAGCGCACTTGGCTGCGTCCATGGCGGAGCCGCCGCCGATACCGATCACAAAGGCAGCGCCCATCTCTCTGGCCATACGGCCGGCACGCTCACAGTCCTCCAGCAGAGGATTGGCACCGATTTCATCAAAAAGGCCCCATTCAACACCCTGGCCATCCAGGGCATCCGTAACATCTGCAAGGGACCCGTTAGCTTTCGAAGAATGCCTGCCCGTAATGATCAGACACCTGGGGCCGAGGGCGGCGATCTCCGCCGCGCGCTCAGCCACACAGTTCCTTCCGGTCACCAGACGGACAGGCATATACATTGTCATATTCATGCTGCTGTACCCCTTAAGCGGCATCCACATTGCCGGCCGCCACGATGTTGACGCCTGTGCCTGCCACATTGGCCACAACCACATCACCGATCCTGACCGGTGCCTGAATGGTCACACCCTTCAGCGCCCTGACGCACTCAAAGATCTTGTCCTTGGGTACATCATTCTGGGTCTTGACGTTGATCATGGGTACTTTGCCGCCGGACACCTTTACGGTAGATGTCACGATACGGGTCGGATTGGTGACCTCTTTCCTGGCGTAGGTATCGCCGCGCCTGCAGGTATTGCCCTCAACGCTGACGACCTCCTTTCCCTCCATGGTCACCTTCAGCTGACATCCCAAGGGGCAGTTGATACATGTTAATTCTCTGATCTCCATTATTTTATGCCTCCTCTATTTTGATGGTGATATGCTTCATATCCGGATACTCGGCCAGTTTCGCTTTCTGCAGAACGACCTGCTCCATCTCACCCGGCGCCATGACCGGCCGCTTGCGTCTGCTGATCAGCTGATCGTCGAAGTAAGTGGCAATGGCGCAGTTCTTATAAACATCGCCCACACGGAAACGGACCGTCAGGCTGTCCTCCATCTCCTCGGGACGGACATATTTGGGCACTGTGTAGCGGACGCCGCCCTGGGGCAGGATCTCCACCTGCTTCGCGTTCTCGCCGTGGCCGTGAAGGATGTAGTCCGCCGCGTTCCTGCCGGCTGCGGAGGCCTCCTGGGAAACATAGTCCACCAGGTCATGCACATGCAGGACGTTGCCGCAGGCGAAAACGCCCTGGATATTGGTCTCCAGACTGTCATTGACGACCGGACCGGAGGTGATGGGGGAGATCTCCACACCGGCGCTCCTGCTCAGCTCGTTCTCCGGGATCAGACCGCAGGACAGAAGCAGGGTGTCACAGGTGTAACGCTCCTCGGTTCCCGGAATAGGCTTACGGTCCGGGCCGACCTCGGCGATGGTGACCGCCTCGACACGGTTCTTGCCTTCGATATCGATCACAGTGTGGCTGAGCTTGAGCGGAATGCCGAAGTCATCCAGACACTGTACGATGTTTCTCTTCAGACCGCCGGAATAAGGCATGAGTTCGGCCACAACCTTGACCTTCGCGCCCTCCAGGGTCATACGTCTTGCCATGATCAGGCCGATATCGCCGGAGCCCAGGATCACGACCTCACGGCCCGGCATGAAGCCTTCCATGTTGACCAGACGCTGGGCGGTACCTGCAGAATAGATGCCTGCCGGCCTGTAGCCCGGAATATTGAGGGCGCCGCGGGATCTTTCCCTGCAGCCCATGGCCAGAATGACCGCTTTCGCCTGCAGCATGATCATGCCTTCCTGACGGTTCATGGCTGTGACCACCTTGTCAGAGGAGATATCCATGACCATGGTATTCAGTTTATATTCAATGCCCCGTTCCTTAACCTGGGCGATAAAGCGTGCCGCGTACTCCGGACCGGTCAGTTCCTCCTTGAAGGTATGCAGGCCGAAACCGTTATGGATGCACTGATTCAGGATGCCGCCGAGATCCTTGTCTCTCTCAAGGATCAGAATACTTTCAATACCATTGTCCCTGGCCGCGACTGCTGCCGCCAGACCTGCAGGACCACCGCCGATAATGATCAGATCATATGATTCCATGTCCCAGACCTCCTAAATCTCTTTATTCACACCGACAACAAATTCGCTGCCGATACCGTTTTTGTTGATCTCGTAGATACTCATGGGCACTTCGCGCTCCAGGATCTCCATGGTCCTGGGTGAGCAGAAGCCTGCCTGACAGCGTCCCATGCCTGCCCTGGTCCTGCGCTTGACGCCGTCCAGAGAACGGGCGCCTAAGGGGCGATGGATGGCATCCAGGATCTCGCCCTCCGTGATCATCTCACAGCGGCAGATGATATTGCCGTAAGCCGGCTGCTTTCTGATGAGCTCGTTACGCTCCTCAAGGCTGAGGGTGTCCGGATCAAGGATACCCTTGCGGATGGGATTAAAGTCCGGATTCTCAGCAAGACCCAGACGGTCTCTGATCATCTCAGCCACCATCAGGCCGATGGCCGGCGCGGAGGAAAGGCCCGGAGACTCGATGCCGGCGGCATTGTAAAAGCCCGGCGCGTCCTCGGCCTCACCGATGATAAAGTCGTCATGATCCTCATGGGCACGCAGGCCTGCGAAGGAAGTGATGACCTGATTCAGGGGCACCTGCTTCACGCTCAGCGCGGCTGTGGCACCAAGGGAGCCGAGACCGGCCAGTGTGGTGTTGGTGCCTTCTTTATTTTCAATATCCACTGCCGTGGGACCTACCAGCAGATTGCCGTGAACGGTGGGGGTCACCAGGACGCCCTTGCCCATGGCGGACGGCAGCTGGAAGATGGTGGAGGAAACATGACTGCCTGCGGTTTTATCCAGCAGCATATACTCACCCTTACGGGCAGTGATATGGATCTTATGCTCGGAAACCATGTTGTTGAAGACATCTGCGTAAACGCCGGCGGCGTTGACGATGACCTTTGTCTCAATGACCTCTTCCTTTTTCTGATCCCTTCTGAGGACCTTGAGCTGCCAGCCCTCACCGGCTTTCACAATCTCATCGACCTGTGTGTTCAGGAAGAACTCGACCCCGTTCATGCAGGCATTCTCAGCATAGCCCATGGTCAGATGGAAGGGACATACGATGCCGCCTGTAGGCGCGAAGAGACCGCACACCACATCATCCGCCAGATTGGGTTCCTTGGCTAAAAGGGCCTCCCTGTCAAGGATCTGAAGACCCTTAACGCCATTGGCCAAGCCTTTCTCCATCAGGACTTCCAGGCCCTTCGGATCCTGGTCCTTTGTACAGACAACAATGGAACCATTCCTCTTGAAGGGCACATCCAGTTCCTTCGCGATCTGATCCATCATCTCATTGCCCTTTACATTCACACGGGCCTTCACAGAACCCGGGACCGCATCGAAACCGGCGTGGATAATGGCGCTGTTGGCCTTGGATGTGCCGCAGCAGACATCCTCCTCACGCTCGATGACGCAGGCTTTGACCTGGTATCTGGATAACTCTCTGGCGATGGCACTGCCTGTGACGCCGGCGCCGATAATCGCTACATCATACATTTGGACAAACTCCTTTCCCCATTTTGAGCCGTAAAAGCAAAAAAAGAGCAACGTAAACACAACGGTCCCCGACCGTTCATGTTACCTTGCTCAACTCTCCGGTAATAACTATATTCATATACGCAGACAGTTTAACACCATTTCCTGCTTTTTGCAAGCCCGATTTTACGAAAGTCTATTGGAAATATGCCAGAAAAATGATATACTGACAATGTCACATATTCTGATAACGAGAGGGGAGGTGCGTCGTTTGAACCTGACCTATCCTTGTGTTGCCGCCCTGGAAAAGGGGGCCATGTTTGAAAATGAAGATCACCGGTTCCGTTTTTCAGAACTCATGAGCTGCTACAGCGGGTCCCCCTTCTTCAGCAGGGGGCTCTGCAAATGTATGTATCTTTCCGCCTGGGATGATGAACATTTCCTGATCCTGCTCGATATGCTGAATGACATGACGCTCAGCAAATCCCGCAGCACGCAGGAAATGTCTGACAACGGCACCATGATGGCGGATGCCGCGGAGGGCTATGAACGTCTGGTCATCCAAATGTCCGACGCTTTCCTCCACAACAGGGAGTTCACGATCCCTGATGTCGACATCCCCGAGCCCGGACTGCGCATCCTGCAGCAGGGTCTTGAAGCCGCGAAGATCATCGACAGTATTTTTGAAAAAGCGCTGGGTCAAAGCTGACCCGGCGCTTTTCTTTACGCATCTTATTCCACGCTCTTTAAGGATTCGACCATATCCACCTTTCTTAAGATATAGAACATGGCCCCGTTGACGATCAGGGAAAAGGCGAAGGTGATCAGCACGCTCACCACATAGCTGAAGGGGCTGATCATACGGCCGAACATCATGAGGTCCACTTCCACCGTCACCACCACAAAGCGGTGAAGAATGGTGCCGAAGATCAGGCCGAAACAGACGCCCAGGATAGTGAGAATGATATTCTCCCGGTAGACGTACATAGCCACTTCCTCGTCATAAAAGCCCAGCACCTTTAAGGTGGCCAGCTCCCTGCGCCGCTCCATGATATTGATGCTGTTCAGATTGTAAAGGACCACGAAAGCCAGCAGGCCGGCCGCCGCGATCAGGACCGCCACGACAGCGCCCAGGATCGCCAGCATATCATCAATGGATTTCTGCAGGTCGGTGGCAAAGCTGACACCGGTACAGCCCTTCATCTTCATCAGCCCGGCGCCGAAATCCGACTGGGCCGCCTCGGTCATACCCTCTTCCGTATATTTAATGTAGATACTGTTGTATTCGGCTTCCTCCCCGTAGATTTCCCTGTAGGTCTGCGGCGAGATGAAAAGATAATGCAGAACATAGTTTTCCACGATCTTTGTTACCTGCACCCTGGCCATGGGGCCGTTGTCAGATGTCAGACTGACCGTGTCTCCCACCTTCAGTCCCAGCATCGTGGCTGTCTTTTCCGAAATGTAGGCGCCCTCTTCAGGAAATTCGAAGGGTTCCCGGCTGACCCGGTCTCTGAGGGTCAGATAGTCCCCGATCAGTTCCGGCGACTTCGGCACATAGAGATAAGCATTCCGGACCCTGCCGTTATAGTTCAGGTCCACTGAGCTGAGCATGATCTCCTCAGCCCGGGCGACCCCGTCGGCCTCCAGAATAAAATTCTCCAGTTCAGAACGCCTGCTTTCAGATGCGCCTGTATCCACCGTCACAGAGGCATCCTGCATGAAGATCTGGATATACTGGTGTTTTGCGATCTCGTTGATTGAATCATGGAGACCGAAGCCCACCAGCAGCAGACCCATACAGCCGCCCACACCGATCACCGTCATGATCAGACGCTTTTTGTATCTGACCAGGTTCCGGACCGTGGACTTCCGGTTAAAGCTCAGATGTTTCCATATGAAGGAGATCCGCTCTAAAAGCACCCGCTGGCCCTTTTCAGGGCCTTTGGTCCGCATCAGCTCCGCGGGATTGGTCCGCAGCTGGCCAAGGCAGGCGCCCAGGGTCGCGATTCCCGTAGCCGCACAGGCATAGCCCAGAGCCTGAATGGCCTGGGGCCAGTTGACCGGGGTCAGAACCAGCGGCATACCGACATACAGGGTCCCGTAGGACTGAATGATCAGTCTGGGCAGGAACCATTCACCAAAAGCCACGCCCACGACACTGCCTGCCGCCGTGGCCAGAATGGCATACCCGATATAGCGGCCGGCAATGGTCCGGCCCGGGAAGCCCAGGGCCTTCATGGTCCCGATCTGCAGCCGCTGCTCATCCACCATACGGGTCATCGCCGTCAGGCTGACCAGGGCGGCCACCAGAAAAAAGATGACCGGAAAGACCTTGCTCAGGTTATCCATACGATCCGCGTTCTGGTCATAGGAAAAGACGCTCTCCATCATCCCCCGGTCCAGAATATACCATTCCGGCATCTTAAGCTCTGCCAGAGCCGTCTCACCGTCTGCGATCTTCTCTTTCGCGTCCTCGATCTCCTGACGGGCCTCGGGCAGGGCATCCTCGTATTCTTTTTTCGCGTCTGAAAGCTCCTGACGGGCATCCTTCAGTTCCTGACGGCCATCGGCCAGCTGAGACTCGCCGTCCCTAAGGGCAGCTTCGGCGTCTTCCAGCTCCCTCCGGGACCGATCCACCTGGGCCTGGGCATCATCCAGCTGCCGGATACTGTCATCCAGCGCCTGACGCCCCCTGGCCAGAGCCGTTTCTCCATCCGCGATCTGCGTCTTTGCCGCATCCAGCTGAGTCTTGCTGTCATCCAGCTCCTGCTTTGCGGCCGCCATCTCCTTCAGGCCGGCGTCGATCTGCGCCTGGCCGGCCTCTAACTGGGCTTTGCCCTCATCCAGCCGGGACTTAACAGCATCCAGCTGCGTCTTCCCGGCCTCCAGCTCTGCCTGGGCAGCGTCCAGCTGCGCGCCGGTCTCTTCAAGGACCGCCCCGTTCTCATCCAGCTTTGCTTTGGAGGCATTAAGCTCGGCCCATCCAGTCTCCAGCTGCATCCGCATCGCTTCCACCTGGGCCTGCATCTCCTCAGGCACCCCGCCGGCGGCCTCAAAAGCGGCCATCTGGGCATCAAAAGCTGCCTGGGACTGTTCAAGCTCTGCCAAAGCAGCCTCATAGGCAGTCAGGCCGGCTTCATACTCTGCCTTCCCCGCCTCATAAGCCTCACGACCCGAATTGTACTGAGCTTCCTTTTCCTCATACAGGGCCGCATTCTCCTGCCAGACGGCAAGGCCCGCCTCATACTCCGCCTCTTTCTGAGCCAGCGCCGCCTGAGCCTGAGTCAGATCGGCAGATCCCTTTTCATAGGCCTTTAAACCCGCGTCATACTGAGCCTGTCCGTCAGCCAGTTCCTGCCTGCCCTTTTCAAGTTCAGCCGCAGAGATATTTAAGGTCGCAGCGCCGTCCGCAGCCTGGGCCCTTCCCCGGTCGATCTCAGCCTGAGCATCAAAAATCGCCTGACGACCGTCACTTACTTCCTTCCTGCCGTCCTCCAGCTCCTTCGTTTTCCCGGCGATCTCTTCCTCCGCGTCCGCCAGCTCTGCCTCTCCGTCCGCGATCTTCTGCGCTGCCTCTTCAAGCTCCGATTCGCCGTCAGCCACCTGCTGCCTGGCATCCGCCAGCGTCTCCTCCGCCTCCCGGCGAACTTCACTATACCGCCGCTCACAGGCCATATCCGAAACACCGTCGATCCGGTCAGTCACAGCCGCCACCAGCTCTTCATAGGCGTCACTGAAGGAAACCTCATCCGCAGCATCCGCCACCGTCAGACAGGCTTCTGTGTAAATCTCAGATGTAAACACCTCCGGAGACAGCACAATAAAGGCGTCTATGGCGCCGTCTCCGATGCTGCCGGTACCCCGGGTCAGTTCCGTATAATAAGGAAGCAGGCCCGTTCCGACAATGGTAAACTCCGTCCGGCTCAGGGTTTCAGACAGATCCTCATCATCGCCCGAGACCAGCCTGATCACATCGCCGATCCCATAACCCTCTTCCCGGACCAGAGACTCATCGATCAGGCATTCATCCGCCGTTTCCGGCGCGCGCCCCGTCAGGGCCACCGTCTCATTGATGCCCTCGGACCGGGCAATGGCCCGGATCACCAAAGTGGCATCCTCTGTATGCAAGAGGGCCTCTCTGGTCCTGCCGCCCTCCACCTTCTCAACACCATCGATCTGCCCGAGAAGGGTCAGGTCGTCCTCTGTCAGGCCAAGGGTACTGATCACCCGCACATCCATGAGACGGGTGCTGTCATAGTAACTGTCGGCAGACAGCTTCATATCCGTTCCGGAGGACCTGAGTCCCGCGTAGAAAGCCGTGCCCAGCATGACAATGCAGAGAATGGAGAAAAATCTGCCCCTGTTCTTCCGGATCTCCCGGAAAAAATCTTTAAGTAACGCGTTTTTCCTCATAAATATGAAAATCCTACCACTCTATCTCTTCCACCGGTGTCGGCGCGGGATTCAGCTGCATGTCGCTGATCCTGCCGCTTTTGATCCTGATCACCCGGTCGGCCATCGGTGTCAGCGCGCTGTTGTGGGTGATGACGACGACGGTCATCCCCCGGTTTCTGCACATATCCTGAAGCAGCTTTAAGATCGCGGCTCGTCACAAAGAAGCAGCTTGGGATTCTTGGCCAGAGCTCTGGCAATGGCGACACGCTGCTGTTCGCCGCCCGAAAGCTGGGCAGGGAAGTTCTGCATGCGGTCTTTAAGCCCCACTTCCTCCAGGATCTCCGCAGGGTCCAGGGGATTCTTACAGATCTGCAGGGCCAGCTCCACATTTTCCAGCGCCGTCAGATTCTGCATCAGATTATAAAACTGGAAGACGAAACCCACAGACTCCCGCCTGTAGGCCGCCATCTGCCGGCCCCGGAGTCTGCTGATATCCGTTCCGTCCACGACCACCTGTCCCTCAGTCAGGGTGTCCATCCCGCCGAGGATATTGAGGACCGTGGTCTTACCGGCCCCGGAAGGGCCGACAATGACGACGAATTCTCCCTTTTCTATCTCCAGATCGATGCCGCTGCAGGCCCGGATCTCCATCTCGCCCATATGATAGACTTTTGTGACGCCCTGCATTGAAATATATGCCATAGCTGCTCCTTCATATACATTCTGAAACTTTTCATCTATTATACACAGTAACTTAAAGATTGGGAACTGGTGAAATATGGCACCGGTTTTACCGGGCCTCTTCCGCTTGCCTCAGAAAATGTACTGCAAAAAAAACATTAAATTTCTATAAACTTTTCCTGCTGCAGAAAGAAATAGCCCTTTTGACTGAATTTTCTCAATATATCGGTGTCAAAACGCACCAAACATCTCGTTTATCAGCCTTTTTGGTGCGCTTCGGCACCATCTCAATGAAGCGCCGACCCCCTCCGTCCGCTTTTCAAAGGCCTTATTTTAGATAAATTTTACAAAAAGAGGCCTTTCCCCTTGTCTAATCTCCCCATATTCTCATCACTTTTTCACAATGGCATGAATTTTGCTTTTTATCTTAAAGAGTAACTGTCGATTCATATATACCACTGTGTGTATATGATATGAATGAGAGAAGGAGTTAATATGGCAAAGAAAACCATCATTACTGCTGCTGTCACAGGTGCATGGCCCAAGAAGGAAAACAATCCGAATGTACCTATGACACCGTCAGAAATTGCTGATGATGTCTATGCTGTATGGAAAGCTGGCGCAGCAATTGCCCACCTTCACATGCGCGACGACAACGGCAATGGTACCATGGACAAGAACAAGTTCATTGAGACAGTCGACCTGATCAAGACCAGATATCCGGATTGTGACATCATCCTCAACCTGACCACATCCGGCGACATCTACGCAACAGATGATACTCGTCTTGAGCATGTCGAGATCCTGAAGCCGGAAATGGCTTCCTACGACTGTGGTTCCATGAACTGGCTCAACACCAGCCTCTTCATCAACAGCCCGGCCTTCCTTGAGAGATGCGGCAAGCTCTTCCAGGAGCTGAACGTCAAGCCTGAGATCGAGGCTTTTGATCCGGGTATGATCGCCAACGCTGCTTACTATCTGAAGAAGGGTGTTCTGAAGGCACCGCTGCACTTCCAGTTCTGCATGGGCTGCGCTAACGGCATCACCGGTTCCACCAAGAACCTTGTCTTCATGAAGGAGACTATGGAGCATGGAGATCATGTACGCTGCTGTCGCTATGGGCGGCCACATCCGTGTAGGTATGGAAGACAACGTTATGTACGCGAAGGGTCAGCTTGCTGACAGCAACGTTCAGTTCGTTGAGAGAGCTGCTCGCGTCATCAGAGAGTTCGGCAACGAGGTTGCTACTCCGGATGATGCAAGAGAGATCCTCGGGTTAAAGAAATAATGACCTGGGGCGCACTGTATTTCTACTATCATTGTCCGAAATGTGGGTTCAAGTTTGAGTATGCGCTGGATATGATGGAAGAGTTCGGCGCCGACTTCGGCAAATGCCCCAAGTGCGGGGAAATGGGCACTTATGAGAGTGACGGCCCGCGCGCAAAAAATGATTCGGAGTATTTCGAAGTAGAATGATCGTAGGTTAAATAATAATTCCCTTCTTGTGAGGCTGTAAAAGACAGACATCTCTGCCTTTTGCAGCCTTGCTTTTTGCCTTGAGTCATCTGCCCAAAAGCGATATAATGGAGCAGACTATTGTATCTGAAAGAGAGGTAAACAGATATGAAATTTAAGGATATGCCCTACGAGAGGCCGGACCTTGAAGAGATGAAGGCAAAGGTCCGCGCCTTTACCGCGGCCCTTGAAAAGGCCGGGGATTATCAGGAGGCCCGTCAGGTTTTCCTGGACAAGGACCGCTACGAGCGCAAGGTGATGACACTGGCCGAGCTGGTCACCATCAGGCACTCTATTGATACCCGGGATCCCTACTATGACGCCGAGGCATCTTTCTGGAATAAGGCCAATCCCAGCCTCCAGGAGGAGCTGCAGGCCTTTACCGCGGCCATGCTGGCTTCAAGGTTCCGTCCGGATTTTGAGAAGGAATTCGGCGATGTCATGTTTGTGGACGCGGAAATGGAGCAGAAGACCTTCTCCCCTGAGATCATCAGTGAGCTGCAGGCGGAGAATGACCTGGTCAGAGCCTACGAGAAGCTGCTGGCTTCCGCCCAGATCCCCTTTGAGGGCGAGGTGTGCACCCTGTCCCGTATGACGCCCATGAAGAGCGATGCCGACGACGCCCGCCGTCTGGCCGCCTGGAAGGCAGAAGGCCAGTGGTACAAGGATAATCAGGAAAAACTGGATGATCTCTATGACCAGCTGGTAAAGCTCAGGGACAGGATCGGCCGCAAGCTGGGCTATGACGGCTACACAGAGCTGGGCTATTACAGGATGATGCGTACTTCCTATAATAAGGAAGATGTGGAGAAGTTCCGTGAGGCTGTCCGGACCTATATTGTGCCGGTGGCCTGTGATATCTACAGAAAACAGGCGCAGCGTCTGGGTCTTTCCTATCCCATGAGCTTCGCCGACAATGCCCTGGAATTCAGGACCGGCAACCCCAGACCTGCAGGCAGCGCGGATGATATCATCAAGGCAGCGGAGGGCTTTTATGACGCATTGTCTCCGGAGACCTCAGAGTTCTTCCATACCATGCTGGACGGGGAGTTGATGGATCTGCTTTCCACCGACGGCAAGGAGGGCGGCGGCTACTGTACCGGAATCCCGGATTACAGGGTGCCCTTTATCTTTGCCAACTTTAACGGCACCCAGGGCGATGTGGAGGTCCTGACCCATGAGGGCGGACACGCCTTTGCCTGCTATATGAACAGGGACAGGATCCCGGTATCCCAGATCTGGCCCGGCATGGAGGCCTGCGAGGTCCATTCCATGTCCATGGAATTCCTGGCCTGGCCCTGGTCGGAGCAGTTCTTCGGAGCGGACGCTCAGAAGTTCCGCTTCAGCCATCTGGCATCGGCGCTGACCTTTATTCCCTACGGCACCATGGTGGACCATTTCCAGCATATCGTTTATGAACGTCCGGAGATGACGCCGGCCGAGCGCCATGCCGTCTGGAAGGAGCTGATGGGGCAGTACACCCCCTGGCACAGGCTTGACGGGGACATCCCCTTCTACGGTGAAGGCCAGGGCTGGCAGCGGCAGCATCATATCTATTCCTTCCCGTTCTACTATATTGATTACTGCCTGGCACAGACGGTGGCCCTGGAGATCTGGGCCATGGACCAGGAAGATCATGAGAATGCCTGGAAGCACTATATGGCTTACACAAAAATGGGCGGCAGCCGTGCCTTCAGAGACCTTCTTAAGGCGGCGGATCTTGAGAGCCCCTTCGAGGCGGACTGCCTGAAGACAGTGGCGGAGGCCGCAAGGGCCTGGCTCGAAAAAACCGACACCTCAAAATGGTAAAGAATGTTAGATAAAATGGACAAAGGCAGGCCTTTGACAGTAAAACAATATAGACATTTTTTAAGGCTTATGATAAAATCTAGGGTAGCGTATCGTCACTTGTGACGGACTTTACTTCTGCGCTGAAATGACTTTGTACAGTCACAAACTAAAAAGGGAGGAACAAATAACATGAAAGCAAGGAAGGCTCTTGCTTCCCTCGTGGTCCTGGCTATGGTCGGTTCTCTGGCAGCCTGCGGCGGCGGAAGCAAAAAAGAAGAGACACCTGAAACCAAGGCGGCTGAATCTGCTGCTGAAACTGAGGCAGCAGGCGGAGAGCAGACATCTGACGGCGAGACCCCGCTGGTCGTCGGTTACAGCAACTTCAGCAGCAAATTCTCACCCTTCTTCGCAGAGACAGCTTATGACCAGGATGTTTCATCCATGACTCAGCTGCCCCTGTTCACATCTGACCGTATGGGCTCGGTCATCCAGAAGGGTATTGAAGGTGAAACGATTCCTTACAACGGCACCGATTATACCTACTATGGTCCCGCTGATCTTGAGATCACCGAGAATGAGGACGGCACCGTTTTCTACGACATTACCATGCGTGATGACCTGACCTTCTCCGACGGCGAGCCGGTCACCATCGACGACGTTATCTTCTCTATGTACGTTGTCTGCGATCCGACCTATGACGGATCCACAACCCTGTTCTCCATGCCGATCGAAGGTATGGCTGAGTACCGTTCCAACATGGATACACTCATGAACCTGATCATGCAGGCCGGTGAGGAAAACACTGATTTCACTTACTGGACCGAAGAACAGCAGACCACCTTCTTCAGCGAGCTGAAGACTGCCGGCGCTGCTTTTGCTCAGGAGATCGTTGATTACTGCAAGGGCGCAGGCCTCAACGCAGCTGAGGATTCCGTTGCCGCATGTGCAGCCAACTGGGGTTACGAGCTTGCTGAGGACGCCACAGTTGACGATTTCTTCGCAGCTATGGTTGAAGCTTACGGCGGCGATCTGGCCAGCCTTTCTTCCACAGAGAGCGCAGGTTCCGCACTTTCCGATCTGATGCCCAGCTGGGGCGACTACACCACCGGTGTTGAGACCGGCGAATCCGCTCCGAACATCTCCGGTATCCAGAAGACCGGTGATTACTCCATGAGAGTCGTTGCCACAAAGGTAGACGCTACCCTGATCTACCAGCTGACTCTGAACATTGCTCCCATGCATTACTACGGCGATGCCGCTCAGTACGACTATGAAAACAACAAGTTCGGTTTCCCGAAGGGTGATCTTTCTCTGATCCGTTCAAAGACAACTCAGCCCATGGGTGCCGGCAGGTACAAGTTCATCAAGTATGAGAACGGTGTTGTTAACTTCGAGGCTTTTGACGGTTACTTCAATGGCGCTCCGAAGACCAAGTATGTCAACTTCCGTGAAGCCAATGATACAGATAAGCTGAACGGTGTTGCTACCGGTACACTTGATATCACTGATCCTTCCTTCAATAAGGATGCGGCTGCCAATATCGCCCAGATCAACGGCGGCGAGCTGACAGGTGCGAAGATCACCACCAGCACTGTTGACAACCTGGGTTACGGTTACATCGGCCAGAACGTCAATAACGTATGTGTTGCCGGCGATCCCGGTTCCGACGCTTCCAAGAATCTTCGCCGCGGTATCGCAACTCTGCTTTCCGTATACCGTGATGTCGCTATCGATTCCTACTATGGTGACGCAGCATCCGTCATCAACTACCCGATCTCCAATACATCCTGGGCAGCTCCGCAGCCGACAGATGATGGTTATCAGGTAGCCTTCTCTACTGATGTAGAGGGCAATCCGATCTACACTTCCGACATGTCCGCAGACGACAAGTACGCGGCAGCCAAGGAAGCAGCTCTCGGTTTCTTCGAGGCCGCAGGCTACACCGTTGAGAACGGCAAGCTGACAGCAGCTCCCGAAGGCGCTAAGCTTGAGTATGAGGCTATGATCCCGGCCGACGGCGCAGGCGATCATCCGTCCTTCATGATCCTGACCATGGCCAGCAAGGCATTCGAAGAGATCGGCATGAAGCTGATCGTCAACGACCTTTCCAACAGCGCTGACCTCTGGACAGCACTCGAGGCCGGCGACGGCGAGATCTGGTGTGCAGCATGGGGCGCAACTGTTGACCCGGATATGTACCAGATCTACTACTCTGACGTCGCTAACGGCGGTGCCGCAGCAGGCGGTTCCAACTACATGTACTCTATCGCTGATCCGGAACTGGATGAGATGATCCTCCAGGCTCGTGAGTCCACAGACCAGACCTACAGAAAGGCTATGTACAAGGCCTGCCTGGACAAGGTTATCGACTGGGCATGTGAAATTCCGGTTTACCAGAGACAGAACTGCATTATCTTCAGCACAGAGCGTGTGAATATCGATACCGTAACACCGGACATCACAACCTTCTACGGTTGGATGCAAGAGCTTGAAAATCTTGAGATGAACTAAGATTCACTCAATATAGTTCAGATGTGTAATGGCGGGGCTGTTCTGGAAGGGGCAGCCCTGCTGTTGTGTCATTGATTTATAAAGCATAAGGAGTGGATCTGTTGTGAAAAAGTTTATTATCAAGCGACTGATCATTTCGGTGTTCATCCTGATCATCGTCGCTTTCGTTATCTACGTATTGATGCGTTGTCTGCCCACCTCCTATCTGGAACAGGTGGCCAGGCAGAAATCCATGCAGCCGGGCTCCAAGAGTTTTGAGGAGTGGATGGCGCAGCTGTCGGCAACCTACGGTATGGATAAGGGGATCATCCCCGGTTTCATCGCCTGGTGCGGCAAGGCCATCCGTGGTGAGTTCGGCGACAGCTGGAAGTGGACGGTCCCGGTTGTTGAAAAGTTCAATGACTGTATCTGGATCTCCTTTATCATGGGCGCCATCTCCCTGGTCCTGGAGCTGATCATTGCGATTCCTCTTGGCGTCATCGCTGCCACAAAGCAGTACAGTAAAACGGACTACGCGATCACCGTGATCGCTCTGGCAGGTATCTCTCTGCCGACATTCTTCTTCGCGTCTCTGCTGAAGCTGCTCTTCTCCGTTAAACTGGGCTGGTTTGACCTGGGCGGTCTGATCGGCAGAAACTATGAGCAGCTGTCTGCTGCAGGACAGTTTATGGACAGGGCCCACCATCTGGTGCTGCCCATCGTTACTTTGACAGTTATCAGCGTCGGTTCCCTGATGCGTTACACCAGAACAAACATGCTGGAAGTCCTGAACGCGGATTATATCCGTACCGCGCGTGCCAAGGGCCTTTCCGAGAAAAAGGTCATCTATCATCACGCCTTCAGGAATACACTGATCCCCCTGGTTACCATCGTGGGCGGTTCTCTGCCGGGCCTTTTCTCAGGCGCCCTGATCACGGAGACCCTCTTTTCCATACCGGGCATCGGTTTTGTCTCCTACCAGTCCATGGTTGCCGGAGACATCCCATTCTCCATGTTCTATCTGGTATTTCTGGCTATCCTGACACTTCTCGGCAACCTGATCTCGGATATTCTTTATGCCGTGGTTGACCCGCGTGTCAGAATCGCGTAAGGAGGGAGGTATTTATATGAGCGATCCGAATGAAGTCCGCAAAGACGGACAGGACGAAAATGAACAGTACTCCCTCAATGACGACCGAAGAGTCAAGACTTTATCCCCGGGAGCCCTGGTGGCCAAGCGTTTCCTCAGGAACCGTGTCGCCGTCACAGGTCTGGTGATCCTGGCGATCATGTTTGTCTTTTCCTTTATCGGCGGCGCGATCACGCCTTATGAGGAGGACCAGCTTTTCTACAGATATGACCAGGTCGACAAACAGTATGCCGGCGTTACCGAGAATACGGAGCTGCGTTATATCGTCAAGGACGGTTCCGGATTCACCTCTCTGGGACAGGCTCAGTTTCTGCTGGCCCAGATGCGGGGCAACGAAACCTTCGAGGCCAACGGCAATACTTATACCTATAAGGAAGAGGGTAAGGATTTTTACGGTATCTACGATGCGTCCGGTTCAGAGCTTCTGGCCCTGGCCACTTATGATATCGTCAGCTCCTCCACTTCCAATGACAAGCTGGCCTTTGAGCTTCAGTATGAGATCCTGAAGGCTTATACAGGCGGCCAGAAGTCCTTTACCTACGAGGGCACTGCCTATACAGTGGATGAGTTCGGCAGCGTGACTGCCGGCGGGCAGGAAGCGGCTTATGTCGGCCGTTATGTCGTAAACGCCCTTTCTACCGATGTCTTCCTGAGCAGACAGTTTAAGGAAGAGCTGATCGAGCACATCGAGGCGGATCAGAAGGAGTTTACCTTCACCAATGCTGACGGCGTTCAGGCGGAATATACCATTACCTATGACGCAGGCACCAAGGCCTGGTCTGTTCTGGAATCCGTGGAGACCCGTGTGCTGGATACCTACGGCGCACCGTCAGGCGCGCATCTTCTGGGTACCGACCGTAACGGTATGGATATGCTGACCCGTCTGATGTACGGCGGCCGTGTCTCCCTGTATATCGGTTTCATCGTCGTCTTTATCGAGACCATTATCGGTATCATCCTGGGCGGTATCTCCGGTTACTGCGGCGGCTGGGTAGACAACCTGATCATGCGTATCGTGGATGTCTTCTACTGCATCCCCTCCATGCCCATCATCATTATCCTGGGCGCGGCCATGGACGCAGTCCGTGTTGACCCGCAGATCCGTATGATCTACCTGATGCTGATCCTTGGTATTTTAGGCTGGCCGGGCATTGCCCGTATGGTCCGTGGTCAGATCCTTTCCCTGCGTGAGCAGGAGTTCATGACCGCCACTGAGGCCTGCGGTATCCGTGCTTCCAGAAGGATCTTCAGGCATCTGATCCCGAATGTTATCCCTCAGCTCATCGTTATCATGACCATGAGTCTGGGTTCCACGATCATCACAGAGGCAACACTGTCCTTCCTGGGACTGGGCGTCAAGTTCCCCTTCGCGTCCTGGGGCAATATCATCAATGATGTCAATGATACCTTTGTTCTGACAAATTACTGGTTCATCTGGATTCCCGCAGGTGTTTGTCTTCTGCTTACGGTCCTGGCTTTCAACCTGGTCGGCGACGGCCTGCGTGATGCCTTCGATCCTAAGATGAAACGATAAGGAGGCGAGCGCATGAGTAAGAAAAAAGATGTGGGCTATCTGTCCGCCAGGGAATCCCGCCGGATCTCCAAAGAGAACCGCAGGATCACCAATGAATTTGAGAAGAAGCGTAAGCGTAAGAATGTTCCGGAGTCTGAATACCTCTGCCAGATGCGCGATCCGAAGAATGCTGTCGAGTTCGACGACCTTCATACCTATTTCTTTACAGATGCAGGTACGGTCAAGAGTGTGGACGGCGTCAGCTTCGATGTGCCCATCGGTAAGACCGTCGGCGTCGTGGGCGAGTCCGGCTGCGGCAAGTCCGTGACCAGTCTTTCCCTGATGCAGCTGGTCCAGCGTCCCCAGGGTCAGATCGTTTCCGGTGAGATCCGTCTGAACATGGGTGACAAGGCCTATGAGATCTCTAAGGTGCCTACTGAGAAAATGCAGAACATCCGCGGCAACGTGGTGTCCATGATCTTCCAGGAGCCCATGACCAGCCTGAATCCGGTCTTCAGGATCGGCGACCAGGTGGATGAGGTCATCGCCCTTCATGACGGCGAGGGCAAGAGCGCCGAGGATATCAAGAACAGGACCATCGAGGCTCTGAAGATGGTCGGTATCGCCAACAGTGAGGGCGTTTACAACATGTTCCCCCACGAGCTGTCCGGCGGTATGCGTCAGCGTGTCATGATCGCCATGGCCCTGGCCTGCAATCCCAGGATCATCATTGCCGATGAGCCGACAACCGCTCTGGACGTGACCATTCAGGCCCAGATCCTCGACCTGCTGAGAAATCTGAAGGACAGGATCAATTCATCCATCATGCTGATCACCCATGACCTGGGTGTCATCGCGGAGATGGCGGATTATGTCGTGGTCATGTACGCCGGCAGAGTTGTAGAGAAGGGTACCGCGGAGGAGATCTTTGAGCATCCCCTGCATCCCTACACCATCGGTCTGATGGCTTCCAAGCCTGTGGTCGGCAAAGATGTGGATGAGCTTTATTCCATCCCCGGCAAGGTGCCGAATCCCATCAATATGCCGGATTACTGTTACTTTAAGGACCGCTGTGAAATGTGTCTTGAATGCTGCAGCGGCGAATATCCGCAGGAAATCCACGTCTCACCGACGCATGTGGTCTCCTGTTACAGATATGATGAAGCCCATAAGGAAGGAGGAGAAAACTGATGGCAGAGACATATACGCCGGTAGAATATGATCCTCAATATATCCTTATGGTGAACGCGCTGAAGAAATACTTCCCCATCAAGGGCGGCATGGTCTCCCATGTGGTAGGCCAGGTCAAGGCCGTGGACGGCGTCACCTTCAATCTGAAGCGGGGCACCACCATGGGTCTGGTCGGCGAGTCCGGCTGCGGTAAGACTACCACAGGCCGTACCATCTTAAGGCTCTACAAGGACAAGACCGACGGTCAGGTCCTCTTTAACGGCAAGGAGATCTTTGATCTGAGCCCCAGGGAGCTGCGCGCTTTAAGAACCAAAATGCAGATCATCTTCCAGGATCCCTTCTCCAGTCTGTCCCCCAGAATGCCGGTCGGTGAGATCATCGGCGAGGCTGTCAGGGAGCACAATCTGGTCTCCAGGGCCGAGTATGATGATTATATCGATCAGATTATGGATGAGTGTGGTCTCCAGCCCTTCCACAAGGACAGGTACCCCCACGAGTTCTCCGGCGGTCAGAGGCAAAGAATCTGTATCGCCAGGGCTCTGGCGCTGAATCCGGAATTTGTCGTCTGTGACGAGCCGGTTTCCGCTCTGGACGTTTCCATCCAGGCCCAGATCATCAACCTGCTGAAGAAGCTGCAGGCGGAGCGTTCCCTGACCTACCTGTTCATCTCCCATGACCTTTCTGTGGTCGAACATATCTCCGACACCGTCGGCGTTATGTATCTGGGAAATCTGGTAGAGTACGGTCATAAGAAGGATATCTTCAAGAATCCGCTGCATCCCTATACCAAGGCCCTGTTCTCGGCTATTCCGATCCCGGATCCCAAGGCCAAGATGAACAGGATCGTCCTGGAGGGCTCCATTCCGTCGCCGGCCAATCCGCCCAGCGGCTGTAAGTTCCATACCCGCTGCGCGCAGTGCATGGCGTGCTGTAAGAATGAAGTGCCCAAACAGGTCGAAGTGGAGCCGGGTCACTTTGTGGTCTGTCACCTGTACAACAAGTAGGACAGAAAGAAAAGGAGCATGATCTATGAGAAAGCCGGAAGATTTTGAGGATGACGGCAGGACGATCGCGTCCATGGAAGATGTCGAAAGGCCATCTCTGATGGGGGCCTTAGGGCGCGTAAGAACCGGCGGTCAGAGGCCGGAGACGCAGCAGTCTAAGCGTCCGGTCTATGCCGGTCAGGATGAGGTGTCCGGTGAGCACCGCAGGTGGTATATCCTGGGGATGCTTCGGGCGGCCCTGATGATCGGCGGCGTCTATATCATCGCTTTCGCTGTGATCATTCTGCTTCTGCTTCTTCTGTGGAGTCGTCTTGGCTGACGGCTGTCATAAGTTTTAAAATGCTGCCGGGTCCGCACTTACGCGGGCCCGGTTTTTCTTTTATCTTAACAGGGCGGGCCGGGCCTGAAAATGAGGGAAATATTGAGAAAAAGCGACAGATATGGTATGCTGATAGAAGAAATCAGACATCAAAACAGGAGGGACCTGAAAATGACTGAATATCGTCCGAATCCGGTGGATACCGATGATGTAGAGCTGACTCCGGAGCTTTTGCAGCTGACGGAGCAGATTGCCGAAAATGTGCATGAAGTCTGGGCTGTGGGCCGCATGAAGGAAGGCTGGACCTACGGGCAGGTGAAAGATGCCGATAAGAAACAGACGCCCTGGCTGGTGCCCTATGGGGACCTGCCGGAGAGTGAAAAGGACTATGACCGCAATACGGCCCTGGCGACCCTGAAGCTGATCGTCAAGCTGGGCTATGAGATCCGCCCGGCCGCGGAAAGGGTCACCCGGGCAGCTCGGGATGAGGCGGCTAAAGACGACCAGAGCAAGACTTACGGGGAGTTTAAGGCAAAGGACCTGGCTGTGGTCTATTATTCTTTTGAGGGCAGTACCGAGGCCGTCGCAAAAATGATCCGGGAAAAGACCGGGGCAGACCTTGTAAAGCTGATGCCTGAAACCGAACCGCCCCGCACAGGCTTCGGTAAGTTTTTCTACGGAGGCAAGAGCGTGATCTTAAAGGAGCGTACCCGCATCCGTAAGCTGATGGTGGATCTGAATGATTATAAGGCGGTGATCGTTGCCAGTCCGGTCTGGGCAGGGTCCTGCCCGCCGGCAGTGGAAGCCTTTCTGGAACGCCGCCGCATGGAGGACAAGGATGTCTATATCATCGCCTGCAGCGGATCCGGCAAGGGTGAGAAGGCCATCCGGCGGATCAGCGAGGGCCTGAAGGGCAACCGGATCATGTCCGCCATGAACCTGGCCTCGCCGGCCAAGAGCCCGGCGGAGACGGAGCAGCTGATCAACGGTCTGCTTCGGGACATCAAAGATACATCTCTGTCAAAGGACTGACAGAAGCAATAAAAAAGGAGG
>CADAIF010000042.1:8570-19611 GCA_902787905.1 uncultured Lachnospiraceae bacterium | reverse complement strand
GGGGCGGCCGAAAGCGATAAAAGCGCAGAAATGTCTGAGGAAGCCCGGCGGATGGTGCTTTCCGTCCCCTGCAGTGATTACTGGTATAATGAGGCGGAGGACGCCTGGCTGGCGGCGGATTTTTACCTGCCCGAGATCTGCGGGGCAGATGCACAGGCAGCGGAGAAGATCCGGTCGGACCTGACGGAAAAGATCCATGGCCAGGTGGCGGCGCTGCTTCCGGAATTTGAAGAAAATTCGGTGCAAAAAGAGCATTCCGGCGGCTTTGAGTTCCTGTCCCAGGCCGGGGAGGCGCCTGCCTGCACCTACAGCGGCGAACTCTTGCTGGCAGAAATCAGCGCATCTGAGATCGCCTTTGTCCTTCAGGGCTGTGCCTATGACGGCAATACATCCTCTGATCTTACCGGCCTGTGGCGCTACAGCCTGGAGAGCGGGGACTGCCTGTCCACTGAGGAAGAAGCCCTGGCCGGCGGCAGGGAGATCGCGGCAGAGGGGATGTCTGACGAGGGTCAGGAAAGCGCGGAGGGACCTCTGACAGATGAGATCGCCATGATCTCACTGGAGAAGGGCCTGAGTCTGCCGCTTGAGGAAAGGCTGGCGGATATCCACATGACCTACGGTCTGGCCGAGCTGACCCTGACGTCGGGGGAGGCGCTTAAGGATTTCCGCCTGTCCCGGGTGACGCATGACCCTGAAGACTGGGATATGGAGGAACTGGGCAGCTATTTCTATACCGAAAGGTTGAAAAGCGGAGAGGCCCTGGGCCTTTACGCGGACCTGGGCGAGGTCATGCCCAACCTTATGGTTTCATGGACAAGGGCAGACGGACAGCGCGTACAGCTGCTTATTCAGGAGAGCGGTAAAGACGGTTCTGTCTTTTTCACGCCGCTGGATATGGATTAGGAGGCATATATGAAGATCACGCATATCAGACACAGCTGTTTTCTGGTGGAACTTGAAGGCAAGGTTCTGCTGTTTGACTGGTATAAGGGGGATCTGCCCGAGGTCGCCGAAGGCAAGCCCTGGTATGTTTTTGTCAGTCACAGTCATGAGGACCATTACAGTGAGATCATCTATACGCTCCGGGAAAAGGTGAGCAAGGTCACCTACATCATCGACAGCACCGTAGGCGCGGCCCAGGCAGATGATGTGATCATTGTGGAACCGCACCAGAAGCTGCAGGTGGACGACCTTTGCATCCGCACCCTTCTGTCCACGGACGAGGGCGTGGCCTTTGATATTGAAACCGAGGGCTACCGTATTTATCACGCCGGCGACCTGAACCTCTGGTACTGGGAGGGCGAACCGGACGCGGATAATCAGTGGCAGATCGATACCTATCAGGCGGAGATCGGGCGGCTGGAGGGCGGCTTTTACGATGCGGCCTTTGTGCCTTTGGATCCCAGGCTGGAAAAGCACGGCGCGGACGCCATGGAGGGCTTCCTTCACCAGGTTTCCTGCGGGGCCGTTTTCCCCATGCATTACTGGCGCCGGCTGGATGAGGCCAGAGCCTACATAGATCAGAAACGTTTTGATCCCTTCAGGGATAAGATCCATTTTGACGATACTTATGTGATCGATGCGCCCGGCCGCAGGACCAGAACCCTTTTTGTCAATGCCTGCATCCGCGGCGAGGTCATGTCCAGGTCTCTGATGCTGGCCAGATATTTTCTGGATGAGTGCCGCCGGTGGCACCCGGAGATGGATGTGACGGAGCGGCATCTTTTAACCTCCGGCATCCACTGGCTCACAGGCGAAGATGTGGACCGGCGGACCCATCTGCTGGAAGAAGGCCGGACGGATGATGAAATGTTTGCCCTGGCCAGGGAATTTGCCCGGGCGGACAGGATCGTCATCGCGGCGCCTTTCTGGGACTATTCCTTCCCGGCCCTGCTTAAGGTCTATATTGAGCAGATCTGCGTTCAGGGCATCACCTTTGTCTATACTGAGACCGGCTCCAGGGGCCTGTCAGCCTTTAAGGAGCTGATCTATATCACCAGCTGCGGCGGCTATGTGGGACAGGACAATGAAGCGGTGTCTTATATGCGGAAGATCGCGGAATTTCTGGGCTGCGGGCGTTTCCGCAGTGTATGCGCCGAGGGCCTGGATATCATCGGCAATGACGTTCAGCAGCTGATGGCGGAGAAAAAGGCTGTTCTTCGGGAAATCGCCGGGGATTTCTAAGCGTGCATTAACGGCTTTGCTTGATTATCATTGTAGACTATGTTAGAATAAGCAGGTCAGAGAACAATTGGAGGTTGTGCAGACACAATGAATTACGTGGTTGTGGATTTCGAATGGAATCAGGCCGCCTACGGGAGACACCCGGAAGGCCGCCGGCTGCCATTCGAGATCATCGAGATCGGCGCGGTCCTGCTCGATGAAAATCTCAATGAGATCGACAGGTTCAGCGAGACGATCAGGCCAAAGGTCTACCGCAAGCTTCATCACGTGACCAGAGATCTGACCGGCATTACCCAGGAGGAACTGAACAGAAGCGACCCCTTCCCCTACATCGCAGTGGACTTCATGCTCTGGTGCGGGGAGGATTTCACCTTCTGCACCTGGGGGGATACGGACCTGATCGAACTGCAGAGGAATCTGAAGTATTACCATCTTCAGGATCTGCTGGAGGGGCCCATCCGTTATTATAATATCCAGAAGATGTTCAAGGCGCTTTGTCAGCCGGAGGTCTCGGCAGCATCACTGGAGTCGGCCATCGATTATTTCGGCCTGCCCAAGGATGATGCCTTCCACCGTGCGGTCAATGACGCCGCTTACACGGCGGAGATCTTCAGGCAGCTGGACCTTGAAAAATGTGATAAGCTTTATTCTGTGGACTATTATCAGAATCCCAAGTGCCGCGAGGAGGAACTCCATCTGAATTATGAGGACGGCTACAAATATGTCTCCAGAGAATTCAGGAACAAGGAGGAGGCCATGGCGGACAAGGAGGTTCGCGCTACCCGCTGCTTTATATGCGGCAGGGCTGCCCGGAAAAAGCTCTTCTGGTTCACCGGAAAGGCCAAGGGCTGCTACTGTCTGGCCTGGTGCCCGGAGCATGGCTATCTCCAGGGCAGGATCCGGATCAAGCATACCGACGAGGACGCCATTTATGTGGTGAAAACCCTCAGGCTTGCGGATGAGGAAGCGGCGGACAGGATCCGGGAAATGAAACAGGACGTGATACAGAAACGGCGGGAGAGGCGGCACAGAATCGTCTCGGAAAGTAAGGCCGGGAAGTCGGCAGGAAAAAATCGAAAGAAGGCGGCGGAGCAGTAGGCCGCAGTGAGAAAAGACGGTTCCGGGAAGGAACGGTCTTTTTTCATGTGACAGGAGGAATCAGCGATGACAGATGTGATCAGACAGTTATATGAAAGAAAATCCGTAAGAGTCTTTGAGGACCGGGAGATCTCTCAGGAGGTGAAAGATGCGGTGCTTGGCGCCGCTGTCCAGGCGCCGACGGCCGGCTGCCAGCAGCTTTATACCATCATTGACGTGACCGACCCGACCCTGAAGGAAGCCCTGGCCGAGGCCTGTGATCATCAGCCCTTTATCACCCAGGCGAAGATGGTCCTGGTCTTCTGCGCGGACTGCCGGAAATGGTACGAGGCCTTTAAAGCCGCCGGCTGTCAGCCGCGGCAGCCGGGAGAGGGCGACCTTCTGCTGGCGGTGACCGATGCGGCCATCGCTGCCCAGAATGCCGTGGTGGCTGCCCACAGCCTGGGCCTGGGCTCCTGCTATATCGGAGACATCATGGAAAACTGCGAGCAGGAGCGAGACCTGCTTTCCCTGCCGGCCTATGTATTTCCGGCGGCCATGCTGGTCTTCGGTTATCCGACTGAGCAGCAGAAAAGACGCGAAAAGCCGGCCCGTGCGGCCATGAAGCATATCGTCCACGAAAACGGCTACCGCCTCATGGCGGCGGATGAGCTGGAAGAAATGCTTTTGCCCAGGGCCGGCCAGATGGATTACAGCCGGTATATGCAGCTTTTCTGTGAGAGAAAGTATAACTCCGATTTCTCCAGGGAGATGACCCGGTCCGTCAGGCGCTACCTGGCTGATTTCTCCGAAGACTGACAGTGGGGAATGACCTTCTTCCGCACATAATACATGGCGATCAGGCACATGATGATCTGCACCGCGGAGGAGCAGGGTGTGGCCAGGCCGATGTGAAAGAGTGAGACCGGATCCTGCCGGCTCATCAGGTAGGAGACGGGGACGCGGATCAGGAAGGCGCTGACAATGCCCTGAAGCATGACAAAGCGGGTCATGCCGATGCCGTTGAAAAAGCCGATGAAGCAGAAGAAGAAGGCGGTGAGCAGGCAGTCGATGCCGTAGGCCTTCAGATAGTCATAGCTGGCCGCGATGATCTGGGGATCGTGGGCAAAAAGCCCGGACAGAAGATCACCGTGGAAGAAAGCCAGCCAGCCCATGAAGAGGCCTGCGCACAGGGACAGACCGATGCCGTAGCGCAGGGTTTTGATGGCCCTGTCGAAACGGCCGGCCCCCACGTTCTGAGCCACAAAGGCGGCCAGGGACTGCATGAAGCTGGAGGGGACCAGCATGATAAAACCGCAGATACGCTCGGCCACGCCGATGCCGGCGGAGGGAATGACGCCCAGCGCGTTGACAATGGCCGTGATGATCAGGAAAGAGATGCCTACCAGGAGGTCCGAAAAAGCGATGGGCACGCCCAGGGACAGGATCTTCCTGATGACCGGCCGGTGCCAGCGGATGTCCGAAAGAGAAAATAAAAAGGGCAGTGTCCGCCTGCGGATCAGGGCCAGAGAGATGACGACGCTGACTGCCTGAGCCCCCACCGTGGCGATGGCGGCGCCCGCGGCGCCGAGACCTAAGCCGGCCACCAGAAGGAGGTCGCCCGCGATATTGGCCACACAGGCAATGGCCACGGTGATCAGAGGCGTTCTGGAATCCCCCAGTCCCCGGAAGATACTGCCGATCAGGTTATAGGCAATGATAACGATGGCGCCGCCGCCGCAGATGCGGACATAGGCGACCGTCAGGTCGAAGGCCTCTGCCGGCGCGTGCATGATCTGCGCGATCAGCGCGGAGGGCCCTGCCATCAGGGCGGTGAGGATCAGTCCGGCCACGAAGAAAAGCATGATGCCGGCGCCGATGGTCTCGCCGCCTTTTTTACGTTCGCCCCGGCCGATCTGCTGGCCGAGTATGATGGTCAGACCCATGGCCAGAGCGCTGATAAGATTGGTCAGGGTCAGCATGATCTGGGCGCCTGTGGCTACGGCCGAAACATCTGCCGCCGCCGAAAACTGTCCGACGACCAGAAGGTCGACGGCACCGTACATGGACTGGAGAAAAAGGGCTGCCAGAACGGGCAGCGCAAAGCGGACCAGGGGCCCTAAGATCTTTCCCTGGGAAAAGTTAACTTCCTGCTGCATAAAAATCACCTTAAAAAATAGTCAGTACACTTATTATAAAGGATAGATCCCAAAAAGAAAAGATATCAACTGACCATATCAAAAAAACACAAACTGGCCATTTAAACATGACCAGTTTGCCTTATAATAGGGACAGACATTATTTTTGGACAGAAAGGAAATAAATTATGAAAAGAGTATTGACTATTCAGGATATATCGTGCCTTGGCAAATGTTCTCTGACCGTCGCCCTTCCCCTTATTTCAGCTATGGGGTCGGAGGCTGTCATCCTGCCGACCGCGGTTCTCAGCACCCATACCATGTTCAAGGGCTTTACCTGCAAGGACCTGGAGGATCAGATCAGGCCCATCGCCGACCACTGGAAAAAGGAAGGCGTGACCTTTGACGCCATTTACACCGGCTATCTGGGCACGGAGGAGGAGATCGAACTGATCAAGGCCCTGATCACGGATTTCCGTACGCCGAAGACCCTGGTCTTCATCGATCCGGCCATGGGCGATAACGGCAAGCTTTATCCGGCCTTCAACGAAGCTTATGCCAAACGCAACGCCAGCCTGTGCGCTATGGGCGATGTCATCGTCCCCAACATTACGGAGGCAGCCTTTATGACCGGCATGCCCTATAAGGAGCAGTATGATGAGGCCTATGTGAAGGAACTTCTGCAGAAGCTGGCTGCCCTTGGGGCGAAGACGGTGGTCCTGACCGGCGTTTCCTTAAGCGAAGGCAAGACCGGCGTCATGGGTTTTGATACCGAAAAGCAGACCTACTTTACCTACCAGAATGACCGGGTGCCGGCAGCCTATCACGGCACAGGCGACATCTACTCCAGCGTTGTCGTGGGCGCCCTGATGCGGGGCATCTCCTGGCAGGATGCTGTAAGGATCGCTGCGGACTACACGGCCAAGACCATCGAAGTAACCCTGGAAAATCCTGCAAAACCCTGGTACGGCGTTGACTTTGAGGCCACGATCCCGGACCTTCTGGCCATGCTTTAAGGCACGGATCGGAAAATACTTTCATAAAAGAGGAACACCCCGGACTCAGCTGAGTCCGAGGTGTTTTTTAATGGAAGAATATAAGTAGTAAGCTTACTGGTTGTGATAATCCTTCAGGATGTCATGCATCTGTTCCAGAAGGATATCGACGCGTCCGTAAAAGCCCGGGGACATAGTCCTGGAACTGCCGAGCTGTTTGCGGATCTGCTTCAGGTCAGCGATGATCCTGTCAATGTCATTGACGCCGTTCTTGTTGGTGAGCAGGTAATTCATGGCCTTCTCATTCTCAACTTCGGTGATCTTGTCATAGATGACCTGGATATTCGGTTTTTCCCCTATATATCTGAAAGTGATATTCGGAGATGCGTGGTTAAGCAGTGTCTGAATGTAATGAATGTCTCCGGTTTCCTTGTAGTAATGCCATGCGAAGGTTTTCCGCATTGTCTGTGTGCCGATAGATTTGAGTCCGATGCGGCTGCCGGCCTGCTTGAAGATGCGGTAAGCCTGTTCGCGGGAAAGGGGTTTACCCTTGCTTGCATAGCCGGTGATCAGATATTCATTGTCGTCACGGTCCTTGATGAAGTCTGCAATGATGGCCTGAAGCTCGGGTTTAAGAATGAACTCCTGCTTGATTTTGCGGGTCCCTATCACGGCCTGAAGCCTGTCCTTGCCTCGAACATCTTTCACCTTGAACTGCAGGATATCCTGCAGCTGCAGTCCGGTGCCGATGCCAATTTCAAATAAAATATAATATTTATCATCAATTGTCCGTAATGTTTCTCTAAATAATTGCAGCGTTTCTTCGTCTTTAATTGGAGCAACCCAGTTCATGTTTCACCTCATTCCTCGTTTAGTGGGGTGGTAGACTATTTGCTACATTCTTCAATCCATTATAGCATACACAAGATTTAAATCAAGGGGTTTTGTTTAGTCTTTTAACCGTTTTATGAGGCGATCATCCGTTGTTCTTTTCCGATTCGGACAGCCGTGCTTTTCGCAGGCGTCTGTAGCGGCGGCGGTGCTTTGCCCTGATGTGTACCCCATGGAGCCAGATCAGCAGGAATGTCGCGATCAGAAAAGTCATCGCCAGAATCAGGAAGCTTTGAAGCGGGTAGGCGAGGATGTAGTTTTCAGCAAAGTCAAGGAGGATCCTCGGCGGCCAGAGGGCCGACGGGCCGGAAGCTTCTTCTTCACTGATCTCCTCTGCCTCGCGCAGATGGATAAAGGTCTGCTCACCGCGTCGCGTTTCGGGTTCACTTGTTTCGTTTTCTTCTGCCAGGACTTTGGCCGCGTCTTCCTGGGCCCGGCTGAAGTCTGCCAGGGTAAAGGCGGCGTCGCTGTAGAAAAGGGGACGGGTACCGGAAAGCTGCGCATCCGCGGTCAGATAGCTGATGGTACCCAGAGGAGAGACGGGGGTCGTGTAGGGGGCCATAAAGCCCGCCGATCCGTCTGCTGTAAAGTTCGTACTTAAGGTGCTGCCGTCATCTCCCGCAGGGAGGACGACGAAGGCGCGGCTGCTGCCGGTGATATGAAAGGCGTCTGAAGACAGGCCCGCAAAAGGCAGGGCCGTGCTGATGACCGAAGCAGGCGCCGCAGCGGGCGCATCGGCCACCGTGTAATGGTCAAAGCAGTAATCCAGAGCCGTGATGGTATCCGGGTAGATGTGGCCGTCACGATTTTCCATGACGACACAGACCAGGGTCAGCCCGTTCTTTTCCGCAAAGGTGACCAGGGTATTGCCGGCGTCTGTCGTATAGCCCGTTTTGCCGCCGATACAGGCGTCATAGTGAAAGCTTGTCTGCAGCAGCATCCGGTGCTTGTGATTGAGGGGGAAACCGTCCTTCCTCATATTGGTTTTTTCGACCATGTAGGAGGGGGTGCCTGTGATCCTTCGGAAGGTCGGATTTTTGATGGCTTCCCTGCCGATCAGCGCCATGTCGTGGGCCGAAGTGTAATGGTCCTTGTTTTGCAGACCATTGGGGTTGGTAAAATGAGAATTGGTGCAGCCAAGAGCCTGGGCCCTGGCATTCATCATGTCGCAGAAAGCAGATACAGAGCCGGCCGTATGGACGGCGACACCGTTGCAGACCTCGTTGGCCGAAGCCAGAAGCATGGCGTGAAGAGAGGCTTCAACGCTCAGCTGCTCCCCGTCCAGCATACCGATATTCATGTCACCCCGGGAATAGACCACGCCGTCCCAGCAGGCGGAGGTGTAGGTGATCATGTCCGTCAGCTTCGCGTTTTCAATAAGCAGAAGGCTGGTAAGGACCTTGGTAATACTGGCCGGATAATGCCGGTCGTCCATATTTTTGGCGTAGAGGATCTCGCCTGTGTCTGCGTTCATGACGCAGCAGGCACTGGAAAAGAGGGCAATATCCTGAGTCGTCACCTTGTCCGTGTCCAGATTGACAGCAACAGCGGGGGCCGGTGCTGCCGTCTCACTTTCCGTTTCCGCCTGGGCCGCCATGACCGCGGCCGGATGGAAGATCTGAAAGCACAGGAGCAGGGTCAGTAGTATGTGGAAAAAACGTTTCATAAAAGCGCTGCCTTTTATCGTATTTGTTAGCCTGTTTGTACTAATAATAGTATAGGATTTCCGGCAAAAAGTCAATCGTGACGAGCTTGTGAATGGCAAAGACATGTGATAAACTAAAGGTTACGGACCGGATAAGGAGTTGAGAGAAAAATGAAATATACAATGGAACAATTGAGCAATATGAATGAAAAAGGCACCGGTTTTCGTGGCCTGACAGGCCTCAGGGTCCTCTCTGCCGGGGACGGGCACTGTATTGTCGAACTTGAGATCGAGGACAAGCATCTGAACCCGCTGGGAACGGTGCACGGCGGCTGCCTGTATACACTGGCGGATGAGGCCGGCGGCATTGCCTCGGCGACAGCCGGCGGTGTCGGACCTACGATTTCCGGAGACATGTATTTTATGCGGTCCCTGGTAGGCGCAAAACATCTGAGAGCGGAGGCCAGGCTGATCAAGGCCGGCAAGCGCATCCGTGTGGCAGAGGTCGTGATCACGGATGAGAAGGGCAATGAAGCCTGCAAGTGCGTCCTGCAGTATATGGACCTGGGCCTGCTTAATGTGGATTAAAAAACTGATTTCCGGAAGGCCGTTTCTTCTGTACATCGGCCCTTTAATGTGCTACACTGATTAGAAATCCCCTATAGACATAAACGCTTTACTGATAGATTACAGGAGGCAGCAGATATGATGACAGGTGCAGACGCGATGGTCAAATGTCTGGAAGCCGAAGGCATTACAGCCGTCTTTGGTTATCCGGGCGTGGCTATCTGCCCTTTTTTTGACAGTTTATACAGGTCTGAAATCCGTACCATTCTGGTGCGTCAGGAACAGAACGGCGGCCATATGGCCAGCGGCTACGCCCGCACCACCCGTAAGGCGGCGGTGTGTGTGGCCACGTCCGGTCCCGGAGCGACCAATCTGATCACAGCTCTGGCCACCGCCTACTCGGACAGTATCCCCATGATCGCCATCACAGGTCAGGTCAACAGTGATCTGCTGGGCAGGGATGTTTTCCAGGAGGCGGATATTGTGGGTTCCGCGGAGCCCTTTGTCAAATACAGCTATCTGGTCAGGGACCCGCGTGAAATTCCCCGTATTTTTAAGGAGGCTTTCCATATCGCTTCCACGGGTCGAAGGGGTCCTGTCCTGATCGACGTTCCGGTGGATGTTCAGCAGAAAATGATCGAGTATGTGCCGGTGAATGAGGTACATATCCGGGGCTACAAGCCCACCGTCAAGGGCAACAATCTGCAGATCCGTAAGGTGATCGATACCTTAAAGAACGCGAAAAAACCGCTGATCTGTGTGGGCGGCGGCGCCATCCTGGCGGAGAGTGAGCATCTGGTCAAGGCCTTCGCGGACTTCCATAAGATCCCGGTGGTCTCTACCATGATGGGTATCGGGACCATGCCGAATGCGGATCCCCTCTATCTGGGTATGCTGGGCACCAACGGCAAGCCCCATGCCAACTATGCCGTCAGTGAGTGTGATGTCTTCATGCTGGTCGGCGCCCGTGTGGCGGACCGGGCCGTGGTCAAGCCTTACAAGCTGGAGCGCAGGGCCACCACCATCATCCATATTGATGTGGATCCGGCGGAAATCGGCAAGAATCTGGGCACCACCATTCCTCTGGTCGGTGATGTCAGTGTGATCTTCCAGCAGCTGATGAACTGTGAGTTTGAGAGTGACTACTCGGCCTGGAACGAGGAGCTTCAGGCCCGCAAGGCCGCCTATGTGGACAGGCGTCATTTCCATCCGGATTTCGTGAATCCCTGTCTTTTTGTCAAGACCCTCAGCAGCATGATGGAGGACGATGCTTTTTATACAGCGGATGTCGGCCAGAATCAGCTGTGGTCGGCGGACAATTATGTCATGAAAAAGGGACGCTTTCTGACTACCGGCGGCTTCGGCACCATGGGTTATTCCATCCCTGCGGCCATCGGCGCGCGGGCGGCTTTCCCGGACCGGCAGATCGTGGCGGTCTGCGGCGACGGTTCCTTCCAGATGTCCTTAATGGAGCTGGCCACCATGCAGCAGTGGCATCTGCCCATCAAGTTCGTCATCATGCGGAATGGCTACCTGGGTCTGGT
>CADAIF010000042.1:0-8515 GCA_902787905.1 uncultured Lachnospiraceae bacterium | reverse complement strand
CATCGACTATTTCCACCTTGCTGACAATGCGCACATGGAAGAGACGATCAGAGCATTTCTGGACAATGAAAATGCAGCCATGATGGTCTGTGAGATCTATTCCTATGACCTGGTAAAGGAGTAGGCCGATGAAGGGTATTTTTTCAGTATTAGTAGAGAACAGAGCCGGTGTACTGAGTAAGACGGCCGGTCTCTTTGCCAGAAGAGGCTTCAATATCGACAGTCTGGCCGTGGGCGAGACTGAGGATAAGGATATATCTTGCATGACGATCATCTCCACCGGTGACGAGCGCATCATGGAGCAGATCGAAAAGCAGCTGAACAAGAAGATCGATGTCATCAAGGTGCGTCGTTTCTCCGAGAATAAGGTGGTCACCCGGGAGCTGCTGATGATCAAGGTGACCTACACCAATGCGACCAGGGCAGATATCATGCAGATCTGCAGTATCACCAACGCCCACATCGCGGACCTGTCTCCCAAGTCTATGGTCATTGAGCTGACGGCCAAATCTACCAAGATCGACCGTTTCATCAAGCTGATGCAGCCCTTCGGTATCGTTGAGATCGCCAGAACCGGCGCTGTGGCCATCCAGAGGGATGTCTAGGCATTAATAAAGAATAATGACAACCCGATCCCCGGCTTTGCCGGGGATCCTTACAGAAAAAGAGGCAATCACATATGCGTTTGAGAAATGTACCGGGGTCCCGGGAGACCATTGCTGAGGACGAATTTGCCCTGAATGATCTTGAGGCCCAGAAAGCTCTCAAAGGCCGTTGGCATGAATTGTTTGGCAACGATCACCCGGTCCGCATCGAGATCGGCATGGGCAAGGGCAAGTTTATCCTGGCCCTGGCCGGGATGCACCCGGAGATCAATTACGTAGGCATTGAGAAGTATTCCAGCGTACTGGTGCGTGCTCTGGAAAAGAGGCACAGCTACGAGGGCAGCAACCTGTTTTTCCTTCGTATGGAAGCGGAGGAGATCGCCGATATCTTTGATGAGGGCGAGGTAGACGAGATCTACCTGAACTTTTCCGATCCCTGGCCCAAGGACAGGCATGCTAAGCGCCGCCTGACCTCCAAAGAATTCTGGGCCCGCTATGACAGGATCCTGAAGGCGGACGGCCGGGTCATTTTCAAGACCGACAACCGGAGCCTGTTTGACTTTTCCCTGGAACAGGTGGCGGAAGCCGGCTGGAAGCTGGAGAATGTCACCTATGACCTGCATCACAGTGAATATGTTACGGGTAACGTCATGACCGAGTACGAGGAGAAGTTCACGGCCAAGGGCAACCCCATCTGCCGCCTGGTGGCTTACAGAGAGCACTAGGAGAAGAAAGGTAAAGAGGCCTGCGAAAACGCAGGCCTCTTTGCCTTGTATAAGGACCTGCTGAAATCCGGCAGCGCCGGCTCCGAGTTTTGTCAATAATTTCTTTTGTTATTAATTTCCTTATGCATGCAAAGGCCGGCAGGACAATCATGTGGTTTATGGTTTCAGGAAAGAAGCTGTTTCATAACCGGATCGGCGAAAACCAAAAGTACAGACCGGAAAAACACACAAATAAAGAGATTCTAAAGAAAGCTGAAAAAAATATAAAAAAAAGACTTGCTTTTTGATCACAGGTGGTATATAATTCTCTTTGTCGTCAGATGGACGGCAAAAAAATGCGCTGCTAGCTCAGTTGGTAGAGCACCTGACTCTTAATCAGGGTGTCCAGGGTTCGAGCCCCTGGCGGCGCACACAGAGCACTGTTTCTGCGGACATAGGAGCCACAGGGGCGGTGCTTTTTGTATGATATCGCAGTCTTCAAAGAAAAGCCAGGGTGCGCTTGCGCAGACCCTGGCTTTTCTTTGCAAGACGCTAACAAACATCGGATGCGAGTTCTGCGAAGCAGAACGAAAAGTATCCGATGATTGTCAGTGATGGCGGGAGCGCGAAGCGCGAAGCCATCACAGCGATATCATATAAGAATAAAGCAGCTAACAAACATCGGATGCGAGAATGCTTCTTGCAAAGGCTCTGGCCCTCTCTTCCTTTTCCTCGTCCATAAAAGCCGCCTTATAGCCCATATCCCGCTCAGCATGCATGCTGCCATACTCGATCGCACAGTGGCGGCAATACATTTTCATGCCTTCTTCGAAAACATAGGCGCCTTTCTCAGGCTTATAGCCGCAGGTGGTCAGGATATACATCTTCTTGCCCTTGAATAAGGCCGGCCCTTTTTCCTCGCCGTAGTACATGCAGCTGCAGTAGATCAGACGGTCGAGCAGACATTTCATGGGACCGGTGCAATACCAGCCGTAGATAGGTGTCGCCAGCACAAAGGCATCAGAGCTGAGGATAGACTCATAAACCGGACGGACGCCATCATCAAACCTGCAGCTGTAATGGTCCCAGTCCTGCTGGCAGATGCGGCAGGCCATGCAGCCGTGGACTTCCATATCATAAACCCAGAACAGGTCCAGCTCGGCACCGCCCTTTCTCAGTTCATCCATAAAAGGCTGCAGAATCGCATTCGTGTTGCCGTTTTTCCTGGGGCTGCCCATGATAATCACATACTTCATAGTCAGGATCCTCCTGTCGAAATTGTGTAGAAAAGGCTGTTGTCGGTTAACTTTACTGTATCATAAACAACATCGCAAAGAAAAGAAATTACTATACTGGCAATATAATCTGGACTTTTTTGCAAAACAGGTGTTCTCATTTTTGCAAAACTGTGCTATAATGTATCTGTAAAAAAACAAAAGGTGAGAAAAAGAGAGAAAAGGTGTGATATGTATGACGAGAGCAATGACGCTCGGGCAGAAGGTCAGGAGAGTACCTAAGTCCGAAAAAGGAAAACTGGTAACAGAAAGCAAGAGAATCTATGAGCACCACAAAATTGTAGACAAAATGGCCTGGGGAAAAGCCTGGTTCTGGCTGACCTGGTAAAGGCCGACATAACTTAATAGAACTCATATGAGAAAGGATCCGCCGGTATTCCCCCGGCGGATCCTGCTATATTTTGCGCGGCTGCCATGCACTGTGATTACTGCAGGCATGACCCGCAGACTTCGGACCATGCCATGCCGGAAATTAAAGAAATACGGGATTGAGGAGTGACGCTGTCATGCAGGAGACGTTCTATATTAATAATCACAGGACGATGTTTCTGGAATGTGACCTGGAGCACATGGATTCCCTTGAGGAGTTTGAACAGAAGTATCCGGCAGAATTTCTGGCCTGTGACGACCATGCCGGAAATTACTTAAGTGATTTGCTGGGGAAATATGATAAAAAGGCTTCCGTAGTTTCCCAGGAGGCCATGCTGACCCATTCTTATGTGGGAAATATCGTGAACGGGAAGAAGAGGAATCCCTCCCGGGACGCCCTGCTGTCGATCTGTCTGGCCATCGGTACGACTTTGGAGGAGGCTCAGTATCTGCTGAAATACTCAGGCCATGCCCCGCTTTATGTCCGAAGAAAGAGGGATGTTATCATCTGGTTCGGTTTCATGAAACATATGTCTCTGGATGAGGTGGATGAAAAGCTCCGGGAAAGGGCTTTCAAACCCCTGATCAGGGAACGGTAAAATGCTACCGGCAGAAGTAGTGAATTTCACCTTCCGGCTGTATGCTTAATGTGTCAAAGAGATACAGACACAGGAAAGGAAGATGAATATGAAGCTTGAGGATTTAAGAAACGGTGATATTGCAGTAGTCAGAGACGGTCAGCTGGCGATGGTCCAGGGGGAAGTGCTTTTTTATGATGAAGGCGGTTTTTACTTTCTGGATGAGTCCTTTGATGATGATCTGAAAAACCCTTCTGAAAAGCTGGACGATATCATGCGCCTTTACCGGGGCTGCGACGGCTGCCGGATCAATTTTGATGAGTTCGGAGACGGGTTTGTGCCATATGAGAGTGAACTGATCTACGAGCGGGATCCCGAATGGCGCAGGCCCACCCAGGAGGAGCGGGATAAGAGAAAGGCGGAAGAGCAGGCCAGGCGTGAACAGCAGGAAGCAGAGATGAAGGCCCGGATGGAAAAGTACAGAAAAGAAAGTATCCGCGTTATGATCCAGGCTTTTTACGGAAACCGTGTGATAACGGGAACTCTGCCGGAGCAGATGGATGGTCTGATTCTTGGTAATCCTGACGGGTCAGTTTATTTTGATAAGCCCGTTGCCCGTACGATCGTCAGGATCCCGGGGACAGACAATCTGGTACTCATTTATAATCGCTTCCAGGAAGAAGAAATGCTTCGGGATAATGAGCAGCCTCTTCCAGAGAAATTCCATCCCGCGAAGCCTCTGGCAGTCATCCCTGAGCTTGGCCTTGAGCTGTACAGCCGCTGCCTGGTTTGTAGGATGAATGACGAGGGAAAGTTTGAAAGTCTGGAAAAAGAAGACCTGGAGAAATTCATTCATTACCTGGCCGAGTAAGGGCCCGCAAAAAAATAAGAAACATCTTGCCCAAACGCGTTTCCTGTGATATAGTATCACTGATGGGGCATTAGCGCAGCTGGGAGCGCGTTTGAATGGCATTCAAGAGGTCACGGGTTCGAATCCCGTATGCTCCATGAGTAAAGGGAATCCGTTTGCAGAACGGATTCCCTTTTGCTGTTTATTGGGCAGAATGTAGCTAATATACTGCTTTATTTCATGTAACAGGAGATGCACATGAAGGAAGAGGAATACTTCCCTGAAGTCGTTCAGGCGGTACCGGGTGAAAACTATACTGTATATGCGTATTTTTCTGATGGCACCATTCATAGGTTTGATATGAAACCACTCATAAATACAGGTGGTGTTTTTGAAATCCTCAAATATCCGATTTTTTTACAGAAAGACTCACGGTATTGAACTCTTCTGTTGCCTGGGATGTAAGCGGGCACTTTGATCCAACTACATGCATTGACATCGATCCGTTTACTGTGTATGAGTCTGAACTTGTGGAGAATCCACTGGAAGAAGCTGTAATATAGAACACTGATTAAAGAGCACTGAAACCGAAAGGTTTTGGTGCTTTTTTAATGAGTCAGATGTTGTAAGTACCGAGTGGAGCCAATTATATTACATTTATGATTTGATTCTAAGCCATTCTCTATTAACAATTGAACGAACTATTTTTTTAGTTAACCAGGGATAGGCGTCCTCGTGTTCAGCATAATTAGCCCAGATACGATCGGCAAAGGCATTACAGCTCTTCTGACTAGTTATGTCCTTTAAATTGGCGCTGTTTTGTACTGTAGTAGTAATTTCAGAAATAACTTTATTTCGTATCTCATTTTCTATTTGTTCGTCCTTGGTTTTAGCCTCTTTCTTTTTATTATATAACTTTTTTTCTAAGATACTGGTATACTTTTCTATAATTTCCGAATTGGTTAATATGATTGGTAAAGTTTCGTCAACATATGAGATTATAGTAGTATAGATTCGGCAACCTTCAAGTAATGCATAGGCTGTAATAAAACATGAGTAGATTCTGCTGTCATCTGGAGACAGAAATGGCTTAGCTTCTATTTCAGTTTTCATTTTTTCAAGTGTATCGTCGATAATTGGGAGGTAGAATTCTTCTTGGATATGCTTGAAAAACGGTTGACCAAAGAAACCATTTTGTAATAAAGCATAATAAGTATTTTGTAATTCCTTTTTGCAGACTTCGAAGTTCGGCAAATTGTCTTCATCGATTTCTTCTACAGCGTGATCAAGAATAATACTTTTGACACCATTATCCAAACAGAAATTTAAAAATTCAGTTGGCTTTTCTATTTCAATATCTTTGTCATCAGGTATTACCTGACCATTGAAAACAGAAATATGGTTAGCTTTACAAAAATCTTTGAACTGGGATTCTTCTTGACTGATTATCATATTGAACTTCCTTTTTTGGGGTATTAATTAGTTAGTACCTGTATTATATCATCACAGGTATAAGTTACTCTAGGCTGAATGATATATTAAATCTCCTTTGTATACAAAAATGTAGATAATCTCCAAAGCTTTTACATGATAACCAGGCATGAGGTGATTGATAGGAAATCCCCTTGACTTCGCCGAACGGCTCATTTATACTAATTTTAAGCAAACTTCGCCGAACGGCTATATTTTTGCTGATATGGCAAAACTTCGCCGAACGGCTCACTCTGGAGGGGCATATGAAGATTACTGACAGTAAATCTCTGGGCAGCGCGCTCAGGAAACGCAGAAAAGAGCTGGGGTATACCCAGCGTGATCTCTCTGAGTTTACGGGGCTGAGTATCAGCTTCCTTTCTGACCTGGAAAGGGGAAAGAAAACCATAGAGTTGGAAAAGGCCCTGTTCGTGACCAGTATTCTGGGTTTAAACCTGACGCTGGAAGCCAGAAGCTGACAGCGGCATGCAATTAGGAGGATGTTTCGATGAAAGATCTCTCTGTCTATATTGAAATAAAGGGGATACAGCTTTTTGCAGGGAGGATTACGGGCACAGGACCGGAGGATGCTGTTTTTACCTACAGACCGGAGTACCTTGACCTGGAGGTTGCGGCGCCGGTCTCCTTGAATCTGCCCCTTCAGGGAAGCCCGTTTACAGTTGAGCAGACCCGGATTTTTTTCGAGGGACTTCTTCCTGAAGGTTTTACCCGGAAAAGTGTGGCAAGTTGGCTGCATACTGATGAAAACGATTATCTGACAATCCTTGAGGGCCTGGGAAGAGAGTGTCTGGGAGCAATTCAGGTTACGAAAGGCGACGCGGCCTCATCTGATTCCGCGTCAGCTTATCGGAAAATGACAATGGTTGATCTCCAAAGGCTTGCTGCCGAAGGCGCAGTCGAATCGGCGCAGCTGGTTACAGAAGCACACATCTCACTGACCGGTGCTTCAGGAAAAGTCGGACTTTATTATGATCCCGATGAAAAAGAATGGTTTCTTCCTCTCGGAAGTGCGCCAAGTACCCATATCGTAAAGCAAAGCCATGTCCGCTTAGACAGCATCGTGCTGAATGAACGGCTGACCCTTATGACCGCTTCAAAGCTTGGGATAGATGTGCCGGAAAGCTTTATCATTGATTCGGGCGGGGGCAGAGATCAGGACCTGCTTTTTGCAACACGGCGCTATGACCGGGATATCATGAGCGGCAGGCTGATCAGCGGAAAGCCCTGTCCTTTTCGAAGACATCAGGAGGATTTCGGGCAGGCGATGGGCATCCCGTCGAAAGATAAATACGAGAAAAACCGTGCGGGATATCTGAAAAGATGCACAGAGCTTCTTCGTTTTGCCAGTGCGGATCCCATCCGGGATATCCTGAAGCTGTGGGATATCAGTGTTTTTAACTGGCTGGTCGGCAATGCGGACAATCACATCAAGAATCTCTCCGTTCTATATGCCCCGGATCTGAAGTCGCTCAGGCTGGCTCCTGCCTATGACCTGGTCAGTACAGCTGTTTATATGAAAAACCCTCCGGAAATGTCCATGAGTATCGGGGGCATTTATCCACTGGATGAGATCACATCCGCGGCATGGGAAAGGGAGGCAGCAGCGATTGGCATGAATCCCAAAATGGGGCTGGGGCGCCTTAATAAAATGGCGGATGCCCTTAAGGAATGCATGTATGCTTCGGCAGATGAGCTGACAGCGGAAGGCATTCCCGGCGCGAGAGACATGGCGGAGCGTATCCTTGACCGGGGAGGGATCGCCTATTATCAGTAAATACAAAATGAGTCGGTTCATTTCCTTTGGCCGACTCATTTTTATATGAAAACTTCCCCTTCGTGTGATTTACAAAATGTACAATAAATTATATAATATTGTTAAGTGTACATATATACAAAATGCGAAGTATAAGCAACGTGAAACACGAAAGGAGCAGCACAAGATGAGAGGAACCATGAAATACTGGGCCGGTGCCTTTGTGACGGTCATGCTTCTGGCGCTATGCCTCCTGATACCTTCAGGAAAAGCATACGCTGATGAGACCTCAGGCAGCTGGACCTATACCGTATCAAACGGCAATGCGACCATTACCGGCTATACCGGCACAGGGACGACCCTGTCTGTGCCTTCTTCTATTGGAGGCTATCCGGTCACAGCCATCAAATATGGTGCATTTAAGGACAATAATACCATCACATCGGCAGCGATTCCGTCCTCAGTGACGACGATCGGCAGCAACGGCAGCAGCTATGCAGGTGCTTTTGAAAACTGTACAAGGCTGGCCACCGTGACTTTTACAGCCGGCAGTGAGGATGCCATGATCGGTGCCAACAGCTTCAAGGGCTGTACAGCCCTTAAGAGCCTGACGATCCCGGCCAATTACAGGAATATCTATTATGAGGCCTTTAGAGGAGATACAGCCCTGACAAGCCTGAACTGGAAGGGCGGTGCTTACAGCTACGCCTACCAGACCATGGCCAGCTCAGCCTTTAATGGCTGTACGGCTCTGACCACGGTTACCCTTGTGGATGTCAAGGAGATCGGACCCTACGCTTTCGAGAACGATGAGAAGTTAAACAGCCTGACCCTGAATGAAGGCATTACCAAAATTGAGCATGGCGCTTT
>CADAIF010000041.1 GCA_902787905.1 uncultured Lachnospiraceae bacterium | reverse complement strand
TTGGTTCTCTTTTTCCAGCGCCTCGTCCGTGCGTGCCTGCTCGCGAGCCTTCGCTTCGTAGTCCGTGAACAGATCGAGCTGTTCGTACTGCGGCGTTTGCTTCGCGGCTGCTTCGTCCGTAATGCGCTCCGCTGTCAGCGTGATGCGACGCACCGGCAGCTTCGGGTCGATGATCCGATCGTACAGCGCAGCGGCGGCTTCGTCGATCAGTGAACCGGCGGACGTCATCCGCGGCAGATGTGCCGTGCCGTGGGCATGCTTGGGCACCTTTCTGCCGTAGTGGTCTGTCGTGACGCTGCTTGCTTTTTCCGCGCCGGACGTGTCGTAGCCGATCGTCAGCGTGATCTGCTCCGTGACCAGCGCGCGGGCGCACAGATCAAGCGCCATCTGATCCGCCATTTCCCGCACGACCAGCGCCGCCTCTTCCGCGGAATACGGGCGGTGCAGGACCTGTCCGGAGCTGATGCTGTTCTGCTGCGGGCGGTATGCTTTGACGTCTGCGATCGTGCACGGCTCCCAGCCCCATGCGTGGTCGATCAGCAGCTCGGCGTTTATGCCGAACAGCTTGTACAGAAGATCCTCGTTGTAGAATTCGTTCGGTTTCCCGACAGAACAGCGCGCCACGTCTCCCATCGTATATAAACCGTATTCAGCAAGCTTTCTCGCAGATCCATGCCCGATGCGCCAGAAATCGGTGATTGGCGTGTGCGACCAGAGCTTGCGGCGGTATTCGCGTTCATCCAGCTGCGCAATACGCACGCCGCTTTTGTCGGGCTGTACGTGCTTTGCTACGATGTCCATCGCGACCTTGCACAAATACAGATTCGTGCCGATACCGGCGGTCGCGGTAACGCCCGTTTGTTCGAGAACGTCGCGGATCATGCGCTCGGCGAGCGCACGCGGCGTGCAGTGGTACGTGTCGAGGTAGTGCGTCACGTCGATGAAAACTTCGTCGATCGAATAGATATGGATATCCTCCGGCGCGACGTACTGCAGATAGATCGCGTAGATGCGGCTGCTGTATTGCACGTACAGATTCATGCGCGGCACGGCGACAATGTAATCGAGTTCGAGCGACGGATCGAGCAGCAGCTCGTTTGCACGGTAGGATTTTCCCGCAAACGTCCGGCGCGGCGCACATGGCCTCACCGATCATATCCGGGGTCACATAGGTGCCTGCAAACCCGATCTCCGCCATACGCGCCTTACACTTTTCAGTGCCGACGATCAGCTTCAGATCCGCGTCGCTGACCACGGAGGCCAGACGGTCCTTCGGCATTTCAGGGTCGATGGGTACATAGAAGCAGCCTGCGTAAAGGACGCCCATGAAAAAGGGCAGGGTCAGGGTATCCCGGTCCGCCATGACGCCGACCGGCTGACCGGCCTCTGTCAGGCCCCTGAGGTCAGCACCCAGACGGGCCGCAAAGGCCTTAAGCTCCCTGTAGGTGCAGGCCTGATCCCGCATGGCGACGGCTTTCTTGTCGGGAAAGCGCGCCGCGGCGGATTCAAGATAGTCTAAAATCTGATTCATATTTCACTCCCGTCAGGCCAGGTGGTCCAGCAGATAATCGGCCACCCGCTGGGCTGAACGGCCGTCGCAGTCCCCGTACATTTCCTTTTTGAAACGCTCCATGGGACCGTAATCATAAGTATCCAGATGCTTTAAGTGGTCCGCCAGCTCTTCGGCCGTCCGCACCACCGGACAGAAGATCAGATCTTCGAAGCGGTTGGCGTTCTGACTCATGTTGGCCGCCTGAATAAAGCCTTCGTAATCGTAAGCCGTAGAGAAGGCCGGCTTGTGCATCAGCGGCGCCTCAAAGAAGGTGTCGCGGTAATCGCCGACGATGACATCGGCGGCAGCCAGCTGCTGCCTGTAGGTGATACCGAAGGCAGGCTGCCCGCAAAAGCCCGGGATCTCCGTCTTATTCAGGGTCGCCCGCTTCACCTGAGCCTTATTGATATTCAGCACGACCACATATTCATCACCCACCAGCTCCTTCAGCCGTTCCAGATCCAGCAGACGCATCCATTCATCGCAGTCGCTGCGGGTCCGCCAGGTCGGGAAGTAGAGGATGACCTTCTTACCCTTCGCCTCGGGGAACTGGGATTCCAGTTTGGCTCTGGCATTGGCCCGGTAGGTCTCGTCAAAGTAGTAGTCCGATGTGCAGGAACCGAAAAGCTCAGCCCTGGCCAGGCTGCTGCGGCAGTAGTTTCTGCGGAAGGTCTCTTCGCAGCCCGCGGCAGGCACCTGCAGGATGGAGATGTCGTTGATGCCTGAAAGCATCATATACTTCTTCTGCCACTTCAGGAAAGGCGAAGCTGCCGGTCCCTTATTATAAAGGACAAAGGGATTGGCAGGCAGCAGGATCTCCTGAGTCTCCGACCTGAAGGAGATAGCGCAGAAAATGGGGATGGCCTCGTGAACGATGATATAGCGGGCATCAGCCAGCATGGCGGCGATCGCCTCATCCGAGGGCGCCGGTTTCTTCTTCAGAAGCAGCTCACAGACCTCATAACGGCCGTCGATCCTCAGCTTGTCAGCCACCAGCTCCAGACCCTTATTGGCCAGATTGGAGGCCTCGACCACGAAAACGACCTTATTCTTTACCGCTGTGCCTTCAACAGCCGCCTCATAGAGACGGGCCAGCTTCTCGGAACGGGCCTTCAGGTTCTCGTATTTCACACGGAATTCCCGGTTTTTATCCCGCTCCTCCTGAGTCAGAACACGGCCGCTGCCCAGGGCATCGCCCGGCATGATCTGGAACATCTCGTCGTAGCGGCGTCTGACATCATCCTCCGCCCTGACCACAGACATGGTCACACAGGTGGTCAGCTTCATGGAACCCCTGGCGATCTTGCGGGCCTCGAACATATCCAGATCCTCCATGGTGTAGGGCGGCGCGAACTCACGCTTGGTTCCGTACAGAGCCACGGAATCCACCAGACAGCCGATCTGTTCCGCGAATTCAAGATTGTCGCGGTTGTCATTATAATATTCAAACAGGAAATCGTAGAGCATGCGGTCTGTGTCCGCCGGATGCTTCAGCTCCAGACGGGCATAACGCTTCGCGACCTCCGGCAGCAGCCGGTTCATGGCGTCAAAGAGGTTCTTGTCACAGGCCAGCGGCTCGATGACCGGCACGATCCTGTCACCCTCCCGCTTGTATTCCTTGATACTGCGGTAAGGCATATTGGCAAAGATGGACTCGATAAAGTAGGGCTTGGCGTCATTGGTGGTAAAGTTATGTCTGACCGCACCGCCCTGGCTGGGCATGATGGCCCGGCTGTAGTAGAAGGGCACATCCGCCGTCTCATCCCCTGTCAGGTAACGCCACAGGTTGACCAGCAGGTCCTGGGTATAGCCCCTGCCGTAGTATTCTACGATGGCAAAGGGTTCATTCGGGTCGATCTCCTGCAGCAGATAGCCGCCGCACAGCTCCCGCTGCTCAGCCGCCAGATTCAGCAGGTAGGCGTTATAGTCCTCGGACTGACTGAAGATCTCACGCAGGCTCTTCATCTCCCCGCCGTTCAGGAAATCGATGGTATCCGGATCGATGTAGGGGAAGAAGCGGCGGAAGGTCTCCTCATCCAGAGACATGGCCGAGAAGAGCTTGTCCTTGGAGATAATGTCCGCGAAGCTTCCGTAGCCCTCCCAGAAACCGGGGTCTACCTTGTCGATAAAGGCCGGGATACGCCAGGTCCGCCTGGAACCGTAAATATATTTGGTTTTGAAATCCAGCCCCCGCTCCCTGATGATCTCATCGGCGATCCGCTTCAGATGATAGCCGTCACGGGAAACGAAGTAGAGGGATTTGTAGCCGCGCTTCTGGGCATCCCTCAGCACCCAGTCGATATAGGGCACGAAGCAGAGAGAGACAAAGGAGATGACAAAGCTGTCCCGGTCAAAGAAGTTCTCCTTGCACAGGCGGGCCTGCATGGCGGCCACCAGGTAGGCGTCGTAGCTGTCCACATATTTGACCAGGGCTTCCTGAACATCATTAAAGGCCGGCTTGTCGATCTTACGGGTATTGATCTTGAACTTTCTGGGCTGATTCTTGTCCGCATTGTCATTATCCCCGTAATGGATCCATTTTTCAAAATCATAGTAGGGTTCAAAAGTCTTGTAGACCTCGAAGAATAGCTTCTGGGTCGTCTTCTGCACACCGTACTCACTGGAAATGAACAGGGGGAGCTCGGCCAGTAAGGGATCCGCCTTGGCCAGCATCTGACGGACAAAATCCCTGGACAGGTACATGTCACTGATCAGGACCACGGTCTCACCCCTGGCCACAAGGGATTTTACCAGATCGATCTGGGCCTTTAAGGGCACCACATTATCCAGCTCCGTCTCCAGCTCCCAGGTCTTCAGAAGCTCTGTCTGCCGCTCATCCAGATCATAGACCTCGGCGATACGGTCAAAGATCTCATCGAAGGTGATCTCGATATGGTCGCTCTTCCTGTCCACCTGGGACTTGGAATAATACTCCCTGACATTGAACTCAGCCGAGTGCCGGATCAGGGGATACTGCCGGGTCAGGGCCACCGGGAAGCTGCCTTCCTGGGCCATCCGTTCCCGGACGGCCAGGAAAACGCCCTGGGGTGCCAGCACCTTTCTGGAGAAAAGGGTGTCAAAGATATCGAAACTGTAAAGGGTCGGGAAGTGACGCTTCTCCACCTTGAAGGACATGGTCTGGTCAATGATCCTGTCGAAATCCTTCGCCCCTTCGGAATAGGACCACATGAGGTCATTCAGACGGGCGATCTCCGCGGATTCATCCCTGGACGTAAAGTCAGCCATGGCCTCCAGCAGCTCATCAAAGCTCCTGGCCACCTGACCCGTGGTCCTCTCGAAATATTTGTCATGGACGGAAACCGTCTCCATGTAGGAATCGTAGTCAAAGATGTAGCGGATATAATGGGGAATGCCCACAGCCACCATATCCGTGATCAGGCTGGTGTAGTCCACGATGGCCAGATCCATCTGATGCATGACCTCGTAAAAATCATCCCTGTTGTCCCAGAACCAGAAGTAAGGACGATCGCCGTACTCCTCCCAGGCCCTCAGGAAGCCGACCTCCTTCTCCATGGTAGGATGCACCTTGAAGATCATCAGGATGCCGTGGGACTCACAGAACTCATAAAGCCTGTCAAAATCCGTGATGGCACTGACAAAGGTGCCGCCCAGATTGGCCCTGTAGGTAGGCGCGTAGACAGCCAGCTTTGTGTCCGCCGGCAGGCCCTTGGCCCCTTTCAGGTCATGGTTGAAGGTGACCACCGGATCATAGTTCTGCTGATACAGGTTTCTGGGATAGCCGGTGCGGATAAACTTATCCTCGTCCACACCGCAGTCCAGGGCAAATTCCTCCTCGATGACCGGGCAGCTGGCATTCAGCAGCTGATGGTCACGGTAGAAGGTACCCCTGAGAATGTACTTGCGGGCAAAGCCCATGGCGATATCACCCAGGAAAAGCCGGCGCTCGATGGTCTTGAAACCGACGCCGTGCCACAGGTTGACGTATTTGATGTTGACGAAGCCGTCAGGCATGGCGATACGGACCTGCTCCACCACCAGCACGCCTGTCCGGTCGATCACATACTGGGCCGCCGCCGTGGACTCCTTGTAGGCCTCAAAACCAAGGCTGCGCACCTGAGCCAGAGTCTCCTCGTCGTTGCACAGCCAGTAAGCCTTGATGTCCGGTCTATAACGATTGATATAAACAAAAAGATACTTGGGATTGCCGCGGAAATCCTGGCCGGCCATACCGGAAATGAAAGCCCAGACATGGTCCCGGTCCACCCCGTCGTAACGGCGGGCGGCCGCCTCCAGCGCCTGCTTTTCCTCCTGCATGACCTGCTGGCTTGCCGGCGCCTTTTTCAGGCGCTCCTCTGCAACAAATCTCCTGATCACACCTTTTACAGATGATTTAATATCCATAGTTTTCTCCTCTTACACATACTACCCCTATTGTAAAGGTATCAAATAAAAGTTTAACATATCCCCACATTATTTGCAATATTGGCGAAAGGCCCATTATCTGCTATACTTAGGTAAAGAAAACCTGCGATATTCACAGCAGATCAAGTTTGAAGGAGGTTCATATATATGTTTTTAACCAGCTTATCCGATCAGGAAAAGAAATGCTTCTGCAGCCTGCTTCTGGCCGCAGTGACAGAGGACAGCAGTATCTCCGACGGCGAGGTGGACGGTCTGGTCCGCTATCGCAGGGAGCTGGACGTCTCCGTCATCAGTGACGACCTTTCCTACGAGGAGGCCGCTTCCTGGCTGAGCGCCCACAGCAGTGAGCTCACAAAGAGATCTGTCCTGCTGGAGCTGGCCACGCTGCTCTATTCCGATGCCGTCGTCACCGGTGAGGAAAGCGACCTGCTGAAGGATGTGGCCCGCCGTTTTAATATCGGCAATCTGAAGGATTATGTCGATCAGGGCAAAAAGCTTTCCGAGGCCTACGCATCTGCCTATAAGCTCTTTGACGGACTCTTCTAGCATAAAGTGATGGCATTGAAAAAGCCCTGTCCTTAAAGGCAGCAGCCGCTGAACCCTTTAAGACAAGGCTTTTTTTGCGTTTAGTCGGTCTCCACATGACCGGGAAGTTTAAAGTAGGTCTCCCAGGTTTCCCGGCTTCCCGCCAGCACAGATTCCTTCTGAAGGAAGGTGTGGGCTTTGCCGTTCATCCGGCTGACCCGGCCGCCGGCCTCCTGTACGATCAGGGAACCGGCCGCGTAGTCCCAGGGGGACAGGCAGGCCTCAAAGTAGAGACCGCACCTTCCGCAGGCGATATCACACAGATCCAGGGCCGCCGACCCGCTCCTGCGGATGTCCAGGCTGGCCTTATAAAGCACTTTGGCCAGATCAAAGGTCCTGTCGATCCACTCCGGATAGTAGGGAGAGGTGCCGACGCAGACCAGGGACTCGGACAAGGGGTGGTCCGTCACATGGATGGGCTGTCCGTTAAGGAAAGCGCCCCTGCCCTTCCGGGCACTGAAAACTTCTTTGGTGTAAGGATTATAGACGACCGCAAGCACGATCTCACCGTGGTCCGCCAGAGCCACCGATACACAGCTCTTGTGGTAATCCTTGATGAAATTGGTGGTGCCGTCAATGGGGTCGACAATGAAGGCCAGCCCCTGACCCAGGGTCTGGGCATGGTCTCCTTCCTCCCCGATAAAGGCCGCGTCCGGCACTGCCCTGAGCAGTTCCTTCTGCAGGGCGGTCTGAACGGCCACATCATATTTGGTGACAAAGTTGGCGCGGCCCTCCTTGCTGACCGTGCTGCGCTCCACATCATCCGCGAACAGGATAATGTCGCCGCTTTTTCTGACGATAGATATGATCTCTTCCAGCAACTTCAAAAGCCTCCTCTGATCACAGGCTGCGGATCCTGGCCAGGGCTTCCTGAGTGCTCTCATGGGAACCAAAGGCCGTCAGTCTGAAATAGCCTTCACCGTGAGGACCGAAGCCCGAGCCCGGTGTGCCTACCACGTTGGCCCCCTTCAGCAGATAGTCAAAGAAATCCCAGGAGCTCATGCCGTCCGGTGTCTTCATCCAGATATAAGGCGCGTTGATGCCGCCGAAGACTGTGTAACCGCCGGCTTCCAGACCTGCTCTGATCGCTGCCGCGTTCTCCATGTAATAGGCGACCATTTCCTTTGTCTGAGCCTGACCTTCGGGAGAGTAAACTGTCTCGCCGGCAGCCTGAATGATATAAGGCGCGCCGTTGAACTTGGTGCCGTGACGCCTTGCCCACAGGCTGTTCAGGGAAACATCGCCGCACTTCAGGGCCTTGGGAATGACGGTAAAGCCCAGACGGGTTCCGGTGAAACCGGCGTTCTTGGAGAAGCTCCTCAGCTCGATGGCACATCTGTCAGCACCCTCACACTCATAGATGGTATGGGCCACGTCATCCTCGGAAATATAAGCCTCATAAGCCGCGTCATAGATGATGACCGCGCCTTTTTCGAGGGCATAGTCCACCCATTTCTGCAGCTCCGCTTTGGGAATGGTCGTGCCGGTGGGATTGTTGGGAAAGCACAGATAGATGATATCCGGTGTCTCCTCGGGAAGGGCCGGCATGAAATTGTTCTCGGCCGTGCAGGGCATGTAGATCACGTTGGAGAATTTACCCTGGTCCGGCAGATAGTCACCGGCTCTTCCGGCCATGACATTGGAATCCACGTAAACCGGGTAGACCGGATCGCAGACGGCAATACGGTTGTCCACGGAAAAGATCTCGCCGATGTTGCCGGAGTCACTCTTGGCGCCGTCGCTGACGAAGATCTCATCGATGGCGATCTGGGCGCCTCTGGCCAGATAATCATTTTTGACGATGGCGCTGCGCAGGAACTCGTAGCCCAGATCCGGCGCGTAGCCCCTGAAGGTCTCTTTGACGGCCATTTCATCGACAGCGCTGTGCAGACGGCTGATGACTGCCGGCGCCAGGGGCAGGGTCACGTCGCCGATACCCAGGCTGATGACGGTCTTATCGGGATTCTCCGCTTTATAGGCGGCCACCTTTTTGGCGATGGTGGAAAAAAGATAGCTGCCCGGTAATTTCAGATAATTCTCATTGATTTTAAACACCTTATTGTATCCTCCTGTCAGATATCATTACTGTTCATCATTGTACCGCACAAAAGTGCGGCCTGCAACTGCTTTTCTTTCTGTGAGACTAAAAACCGCATTTGTCCTTTACAGACGATGAAACTCCGGCTGACGGGCCTTAAAACCGGTCACATAGGAGAAGCCGGCTTCGGAAAGCAGGGCCCGGGCCTCCTTCTGGAAGCTGCCGATGTGATCGGCCTTGTGGGCGTCACTGCCGATGGTGATGATCTCGCCGCCGCAGGCCCGGTACAGCTTCAGTAAGGACAGGGGCGGCATGGTTTCCTGCATGGGCCGGTAAAGGCCGGAAACATTCAGCTCGATGCCTCTGCCCTTTTCGACCAGCAGCCGGAAAAGATGCCTGAATTTCTCTTCGTAGGGTTTAAGGTCCAGACGCATCCTGCAGCGTTCAAACATGTAGCGCAGGGGGTAGGTCAGATGGCCGCAGACGTCAAAATCTCCCACCCCGGCCAGCTCGATGAGCCAGTCCACGTAGTGGTCGTACATGGCCGCCACATCCATCTGCGTAAAATCATAGTAATAGACATCCAGGTCCCCCTCCATGTTGTGGACAGACCCGATGATAAAATCCAGAGGATAATCGCTGACAAAGGCCTTTGCCGCTTCCGGGTTGACCTGGGGCTGGCCCAGCTCCGCCCCGATCCGGACTGTCAGCCGGCCGGCATAAATGTCCTTTATTTCATTCAGCTCACGGTAGAGGCCCGCTGCGTCCATGGAAAAGCGTTTGCCCCCGGGCTCGTCGAAATTGATCATCTCCCCGTAGGGCAGGCCCGTAAAGATATCCATGTGGTCTGTCACGGCCAGCTCGGTCAGGCCGGCCGCGATGGCCTTCTCGCACATGACCTGAAGGGGCTCGCTGCCGTCAAAGGAATAGCGTGAATGGGTATGATAATCCGCTAGGTACATGACTTTGCCTCCTTCTTCTGCCGGCGCAGCTCTTTGAAAAAACTGCTCAGCATCTGGGAACAGGTCGACTCCAGAACGCCTCTGGTCGTCTCCACCTGATGGTTAAAGCGTTTTTCCTCCAGAATGTTCAGGATAGAACCGGCGCAGCCGGCCTTGCCATTCATACATCCGATGACCACACGGTCGATCCTGGCCTGGACAATGGCCCCGGCACACATGGGGCAGGGCTCCAGGGTCACGTAAAGAGTGCAGCCCTCCAGCCGCCAGTCCCCGATCTTTTTGCTGGCCTTGCGGATGGCCGTGATCTCGGCATGAGCCAGAGTGTTTTTCTCAGTATTTCTCCGATTATAGCCCCTGGCTATAATCTTTCCTTCATAAACGATGACACAGCCGATGGGGACCTCACCGATGGCTGCCGCTTTTTTCGCCTGGGTCAGCGCCGCACGCATATATTTCTCATCTTCAGTCATTTTTATGTCTCTTTCGTAATTTCTTCGAAATAGTTTAGAATTTCTTTATAAATCAACCATTGGATTTTTATAACTATAGTGTATAGTTATAGGCGTAAGGAAAACTTACAGCCAGAAAACAAAAGTACATAACAATCCTCTCTCTTATAAAAAGGCATCCAAACGGCGGGATGCCTTTTTATATTTCCCGGGGGGAGGGGGGACAGGGGACGGTTCTGTGTCCCCCCTCGTTACCCAAGCATCCTCATGTTTACAAATACATCAAATCTGGGCAGCATCAGTTCTATATAACCATACCTGTCGCCATTGATAATACCTTTGTTGATCAGGCGTCTCCGGTAGACCGAAAACTGTTCTGTTGACATATGGCTCTTTTCACGAATATCTGTGACCCTCACATCGTGTGATGCGGCCATCTCTCTGACAATGGTCTTGTCAAGTTCCGACAGTTCTGACCATATCTTACTGTATACATACTCATCAAGATACTGATCGTAAAGGGGCATGATCTCAGGCAGATCCAGGGGATCTTCACTTTCCCAGCATAAATAGCCAAGAACCTGAAAAGCAAAGGGATACCCTTTGGTAAGTACCGCCATCTCCATGGCCGTCTCATTCGAAATGCTGAACATCTTCTTATAAGTACTCACGATGGCCGGGGCACTTAAGGGCGCCAGCACTATTTTGGGTGCGCGATAGAGAAACGTCAGTGTCTTTTCATTCTGAAGATTATATATGTTTTCATATAATCCGGTCATCAGAAGATAGACGGGATAATCCTGACGCATATAGATCTGAAACATACCGGAAAACTCACGGACATAACGGCTGTTGACAGCTTCGTCAATCGTGATCAGAAGCTTCCTGCCCTGCTTTTTCAGGACCGCCAGCATTTTCTCTATGGCTGTATCAATATCTGTCACGGGATTTGCGCCTTTAAGGGTCAGGCCCATCCCAAAAAAAGACAGGTCGATCTTCGCGTCGATAAAATACTTTTGCATGCCTGAATTATATAATCTTGCAGCTAATCCTTTCAGCAGATCACGTTCAGGGCTCATTTCAATGATAACCCATTCCTTTTCTTCAGACAATGTACTGACAATATTCGCGAGCATGACGGTTTTCCCTGAGCCGCGGACACCGGTGATCATAAAA
>CADAIF010000040.1 GCA_902787905.1 uncultured Lachnospiraceae bacterium | reverse complement strand
AGATAGATCTGGACATTCGGGAATGCCGAGCTCGCCAGATTACGGTCGCGGACATAGTCGCCGAAGATGATGCCGACCGCAAGAAGGGAAGACACGACCACCGCCGAGATGATATTGGGAACAATGATCCTGAAGAAGGCGTAGATCTTTGTCGCGCCGAGCATTTCAGCCGCCTCCAGAAGGACCGGCATATTGACCGCGCGCATACCGTTGCGGATACCGGTGTAGATATGCGGCAGGATGATGATGCAGTAGGCGCCGATCAGCATGATGATACGGTTGCCCAGGATCGTCTTGTTGTTCACGTAAAGTGAAAGGATACTGACGGAAAGGATAACGCCCTGGATCGTGTAGGGGATCATACAGATGATCTGGACATATTTCTCCAGCTTCGGGAAATAGATCGTCGTCACAAAGAGAGCCAGAAGCACCAGGAGAATGGTCAGGGCGATCGGAATGATACAGATGATGATCGTCCTGCCCAGGCTGGCCAGGAAGGCCTTATCCGCGAACAGGTCAATGTATTTTTCGAGTGTAAAGCCGACCGGCAGGATACCGGTCCAGTTTTTAAACAGAGAGTAGATGATCGAAACCACCAGGGGGAGCAGCATATAGATGAGCACCGCGATGATGATGATCACTGAGCCGACACTGTGTTTTTTCATCGCTTAGCTCCTTTCTGGAATCTGCCTCCGATATAGTTGGTGATCAGGATGGCGATGACCATGATGATCATCATGACCACAGACAGGGCGCCGCCCAGACCCTTCTGCATCTTGACATCACCGACGAAGCTCGTGGAGATCTGGACCGGCAGGAGGGCGATACTGCTCATGACGAGGGCATAGACCGTCGCGTAAGCGGCCAGCGCGTTCGCGAAAAGGACACTGATGGTACTCATGATACTTGGCATCAGGACCGGGATACCCACGCGGGTCCAGAACTGTGTCGGACTGGCGCCAAGCAGGGATGAGGCCTCCTTCCATTCCTTTCTGACACCGTTAAAGGCCGGCAGAAGCAGCAGGGTGGACAGAGGGATCTGGAAGTAGACATATACCATCGCAATGCCGTTTGTGGAATAAAGATTGAAATTCGCAAGCGCATCTATGCCGAACTGTTTGCCGAACTGAACCATCACGCCCGCGTTGCCCAGAAGGATCATGTAGGCAAACGCCAGGGGGATACCGGCAAAGTTTGATACCATATTCAGGATTGCCATAAAGACGCCCTTCAGCTTTCCGTTTACGGAATGTGCTGCTCTGGCGCCGAGGAAGGCAATGATAATGCCAGCGACGGCTGACAGGGTCGATATTTTGATACTGTTGATGATGGCTTTCTGGTAAAGCAGCTTGGTAAAGATCTTCTGATAGTTGCCCAGGCCGAAACCACTGCCGTCATCCATAAAGAAGCTGTTGCTGATCACAGAGATCAGCGGGATGATCTCATACATGAATGCCACAAGCACAAAGGGCACCAGGGCAAGCAGATATAGGTATTTCCTGTTTTTCATAACGCTTTCTCCGTAAATAAGAAAGTATCCTGTTGGTTTTAAGAAAAAAATGAAGGGGCGTACGTTAAAGGTACGCCCCTTTTGAAAATAATCTTACTGGACAAGAAGAGGCTGGATCTCCTCATTCCATCTGGTTACGATCTGCTCGCAAACCTGGGAATAAAGAGCTGTGTCTTCAATAACGTAAGCATTTGCGTACTGATCTGCGCTTAAGGTCTGATCAGCATACTCTTCCGGAACCACATAGTCGGATCTTGTGGTAACAGCACCTGCCAGTGCAAGGTAGGTCTGGCCTGCGTCAGAGAAGATAACCTCTCTTGCGAGTGCTGCTGCGTTCGGATGAGTTGCGTTCTTGTTGATGACGGAAGCGTAACCACTCATGACAGCGCCGTCGCTCGGAACGTTCGGAACCATGGTGTAGTTGGTGATATTCTGTGCGTAGGGGATACCTGTGAAGGACCATACAACACCAACCGGAACTTCGCCGCTCTCGAAGTTAGCCTGGGTGATATCAACGGTGTTGATACGGCCGGCCTTAGCGAGCTCGGTCAGATATTCAAAAGCTGCGTCAAGATCAATATCCTCAAGGGTCTTGCCTTCGCCTACACCAAGTGCAAGTGCGGTGATCGCTGCCTGGCAGTTACCGCCTGTGATATCACCAAAGGAGATCTTGTAGGTGCCGTTCTTGACATCTTCCCAGCTCTTCGGTGCTTCTTCATCAATAAGGTCTTCATTGGCAAGGATGGTGGTAACGCCCATGTAACCGATCATCCATTTGCCGTCCTCACCTTTAGCGTAATCATAAACGCTGTCCCAATAGGATGTCTTATAGCCCTGAACCAGATCCTGCTCTACAGCCTGAGGACCGAAAGCCTGGCCGACATCACCGATATCCTTGGTGGCATCTACCTGGAACTGCGCAAGCTCCTCGGCGGAAGACATATCAACGTCGTCATGCTCGATGCCGTAGTTGTCAGCAAGATCCTGCCAGAGCATACCCCAGTTAGCCCAGCCATCCGGCATACCGACTGAAGATAACTTGCCCTCAGCCTGAGCCGCCTCGATGATCTCATCCAGGGTCTTGCTGTTCAGGTCGCCTGCTGCTGCCTCTTCGCCGCCGGCTGCTTCTGTCTCTGCTGCAGCCTCAGTCTCAGCAGCTGCTTCTGTGGCTGCCTGAGTCTCAGGAGCCTTTGTCTCCTTGGAAGCGCTGCCGCCGCCGCATGCGGTCATGACCATAGCGCCGCAGACAGCGACTGCTGTCAGTGCCATAAGTTTACCTGATCTTTTCATGCTTTTCTCCTCCTTTGGCCTGTGTTTCTCTGTCCGTCAGGAAACACGTATTTTTTGTGCATTTTCCACAAGCAATACCTGTGAATTAACAAAATATATTAACATAATATCACCATTTTTTGCCTGTGTAAATACAAATAACCTAAATTTCCTCTATATAATCGACACCTTCTATGGCCCGCAGTCGTGAAATTACCTCTTTATGCGGCATCGCCTCCGGCGTCTCCAGCATCAGGGTGGCGCTGACGGTATCATCCTTATTTTTCTTAGACTTGCTCAGCTCCATCTGACTGATCACATAGTGATTTGTCTTCAGCTCACTGATGAAACCCGCGATCACCCTTCGGGACTCAAATTCCACGTAAATATCGATGAATCTGGACTTCCGGTAAGCCACCTGGTCCACATTTTCGAGGAAACGGTAAATGATCAGAAGCATGAGGGTGACAAAGACTGCCCCGCTGTAAAAACCGATGCCCAGAGCGATGCCGATGCCGGCGCAGACCCAGAGGCCCGCTGCCGTCGTCAGTCCCTTGATATGGCTCTGGCCCGTGACCAGAATGGTGCCCGCGCCAAGGAAACCGATACCGCTGATGACCTGGGCCGGAAGTCTTGACATATCAGCCGCATCACCGTACTGGTAAAAGATATACTGGCCAGTCAGCATGACCAGGGCGGAACCGATACAGACCAGAGAATGGGTCTTAAAACCGGCGCCCCTGCGCTTCAGACTCCGGGAGATACCCACCAGTCCGCCGCAAACCAAAGCCAGTGCCAGGCGGAGCAGGACGACCGGCAGATGCCACTCGTGCATATAGGTGACAAAGTCAGTCATTACCCCATGCCTTCAAGCCTCCTTACTATTTGTCCTTGAAATTGTGAACGCCGTCCAGCAGCGCATTCTTCAGATCCCAGAGCTTCTGGGACAGGTCCACATAAACCTCCTGCGGATTGACCAGACGTTTGGACTCATCCCACAGGGTATCCTTTTCCTTATCGCAGTAGGCCCTGATCTCCATGACCTTCGGGGACTCATAGACACACTCGCCGTCCTTGAAGACCGGGATCAGAAGCTCACGGATGGTATAACTGCCTGCCGGCAGATAGGTCCGCTTCCATGTGGCTACCGGATCAAACAGGATCATCGGGTCGTCCTCAGAGAAGACCTCATCGTTTAAAGCGATCAGATCGGCCTTGATCTTGGGCTCTACCGTGCCGTCCTCATGAATAATGCCGGCCAGCTTGTAAACGCCGCCGAAGGACGGGCAGTCCTTGGAGGTGATCAGATTGGTGCCGACACCCCAGGAAGTGATCTTGGCCCCCTGGTTCATCAGGGAGTTGATCAGATATTCGTCCAGGTCGCTGGAGGCGGAAATGACCGCATCCGGGAAACCGGCTTCATCCAGCATGACGCGGGCCTTCTTGGTCAGGTAGGCCAGGTCGCCGCTGTCCAGACGGATACCGTACAGTTTAGATTTCACACCGGCCTCACGCATCTCCTTAAAGACCTGGATGGCATGGCCCACCCCCTGCAGGGTATCATAGGTATCCACCAGAAGGAGACAGTTGTCCGGATAGTATTTCGCGTAGGTACGGAAGGCTTCCAGCTCGGTTTTAAAGCTCATGATCCAGCTGTGGGCATGTGTGCCCTTGACCGGGATATCAAACATCTGGCCGGCCAGCACGTTGCTGGTGCCCACACAGCCGGCGATCACTGCCGCCCTGGCCCCGTAAATGCCGGCGTCCGGACCCTGAGCCCGGCGAAGACCGAATTCCATGACGCCGCCGCCGGCTTCATGAACGACCCTGGCAGCCTTGGTGGCGATCAGGCTCTGATGATTGATGATATTGAGCAGCGCGGTCTCCACAAGCTGGGCCTCGATGATCGGCGCCTTGACCTTCAGCAGGGGCTCCTTCGGGAAAACGATGGTGCCCTCGGGGATGGCGCAGATATCACCGGAAAAGCGGAAATTCTTCAGATAGTCCAGGAAATCATCCTGGAAAAAACCGGTGGACTTTAAGTAGTCCAGATCCGCTTCCGTAAAATGCAGGTTTTTGATATAGTCGATCGCCTGGTCCAGACCACAGCAGATCGCGTAGGCACTGCCGCTGGGATTCTTCCTGTAGAACAGGTCGAAGACCACCTTCTCTTTGGCGCCGGACTTAAAATAGCCCTGCATCATGGTCAGCTCGTAAAGATCCGTGAGCAATGTCAGATTGTCGTAGTACATAGGTCTCCCTCTCTTTCAGTCCGCTCCCGCGGCCCTTAAAATGTGATCAGCCATGCCTCTCCTGGGTCTGCTCAAGAGCGCTTGCCATATGCGCCTCTGAAGCCAGCAGACAGACAGGCATGCTGTCCTTATACTGTACATTATCCGGACAGGCCTCGCAGAAAAGCGGATCCCCGCCCGGCACCGCGTATTCCCGCAGCTCATCCGGCAGAATCCAGCCGCCGCCCGTGCCTTCCATGGCAGTTACGGCTGCAGAAAGAAAGTAACGGATCACGCTGCGGCCGTTGCCGTTATCCTTAAAGCGTGTATCCAGCTGGTTCAGGTATCTTTGAAAAGCAGATTCCTCAAAGACCGCCAGACTTTGTCCGTACCATTTTGTCATAATATAATTGCTGCTCTGATCCAGGGCAAGGTCCATACACCCGTCTTCATTCAACGAAACCCTGCGCATTCTGATTCCCCCTCTTCATCCAGTCTTTCCTATTCTTCCCGTGGCTGAACTGCCTGTTCAGCTCCTATTTGATATATTATACAGCGTTATGCCTCTCTTTTCAATATCTGTTGTGCACTTCTTCCAATGCCGCCATCATATCACGCATCTTTATTTCGCTGCCGTCGTCCAGGATGGCCGTGCCTGTCAGATGTCCGAATACCTGGTGCTGACTGCTGGAAAAGGCCTTCAGGTCGATCAGGGCACTACGGTCCAGAACGGGCACGAAGATGGCCTCAAAACGCCCGTCGTCAGAACTGATGGTCCAGGCTCTCGCATCATCCGGCGAACCGTCTGCCCTGCGGGGGATATCAAAGGTCACCTGACCAAGCTTATGGATCTTCCCCCGGTAGAAAACCGCATTTTCCGTGGCACTGCTGCGGTCGCTGAAGCCGTAACCCAGATTGATGCCGAAGGGCTCGCCGTCGATCCTTGTGGATGCTGTGCCCCAGTACCAGGTATTGTCGTAGGTCCAGACACCCCGGCCCCAGTCCAGAACCGCCATGTCCTGACTGCCCCGGAAACGGTATTCCCGGCTGCCTACACTGACGACGCCGTTGACCGGCATACAGTTGATTTTCTGATTATAGTAAAAACATTTCGGATTTTCCGCCCAGGGCGTGGCAATACACATACTCTCCGCGGCCGGCTGACGGATCAGAAGATCCGCCTTCAGGGTCTCCCCCTTCTCAAAGGCATGGAAAACACACTGGATATGGCGGAAACCTCCCCGCAGCGTGCAGCGCAGATGCACCCGCCTGTTTTTAAAGTCCACATCTCCGGAAGCGGAGGATGCCCTGAGACCCAGCCTGCCCATGGTCAGGGGGACCAGAACCGTCTCTGTGTGCTCCCGGGGACCTGTCAGGTCCAGAACCGAAACACTGACCATGCCGGCGTAGCCCAGATCACTGATGGTGAAGGCCGCCGCGAAACGGTCATTCATGGCCATATAATAATCCCACTCCTTGACACGGATCTTCGGTGCCTTAATGTCCCGCCGGTCATACATCCACACCGGATGTCTGGCCCAGCCGGGCTCGGCCACATGTCCCTGCCCGTTCAGGAGCTTCTGTCTTTTGATCACTTCGTGCTGCATATCCATCCCTCTTTCTGTATCATCTGATAAAGCCATTGCTTTATAATGCGCTTACTTCCACCCGGTTGTCACACATGGTGGTCCCTTTGCCCAGATCCGAAAGATACTCTCTGAGCAGGGCATTAAAGGTTTTTCCGCCCTCGGTATCATCCCTGCGGTAGATGCCCTCGGCGACCACTGTTCCCGGAGCGGTCTGCTCTCTGACTCTGGCCTTGAAAACGACCCTGGCCAGCTCATTGTATACGACAACCTTCTGCCCGTCCTTAATGCCTCTGGCCCCGGCATCCTCAGGTGACATGATCAGGGCCTGCTCTCCCCGGCCCCTGACCATCTTTTCCAGGTCTCTGAACTCGGAATTCAAAGTCCAGACGCTGGGGGCCGCCACCAGGCGCAGGGGCAGGTCCGCCTCATCCGGCAGCCGGATATATCGCGGCATCGGCTCGGCCAGCTTTTCATCTGTCAGCAGGAAACGCCCGTCCGGCGTCTTTCCCTTTAAATGGTCCGAGAAGGGCATGCTGACGGCGCCGCCGGCTTTCAGGACCGCTCTGTCCGAATCCGAAAGGCCCGGCACCTGATCGATCAGGTCAAGACGCAGCGCCTCCTCCGTCTGTTTGAAATAAGGCTCCTCAAAGCCCATGGCTTCTGCCAGGAGACGGAAGGTCTCCCAGTTGCTCTTCCCCTCTCCGTAGACGGGTACCGCCGCCGGTGCGGAAGCCAGGGTGCAGTAGCCGTAGGCCTCAAATATGTCCGCCTGCTCCACAGAAAATGCAGCCGGCAGAATGATATCCGCGTAAAGGGCCGTCTCCGTCATAAAACGTTCGTGGACCACGGTAAAAAGGTCCTCCCGCTCAAGACCCTTGATGACCCCCTCCTGATTGGAGGTGGTATTGGCCGGATTGGCGCCGTAGACATAGAGGGCCCTCACGGCATCCTTCCCGGTCATGGCCAAAGCGGAGGCTGTCTGGGAAAGGTTCAGGATCCTGGCCGGATTTACGCGAAAGTCCGGGCGCTGGACCGGTTTTTTATCCACATAGGCAGTGCCGAAAGGCGTACAGCCGCACAGACCGCCGCCGGGCACCTGCCAGGCCCCGGTGAAGAGGGACAGGATAATGATCAGGCGGACGGTCATACCGCCGTTTCTGTATCTGGAATTGCCGCTGCCCAGAATGATGGCCGGAGCCCTGGCCGCGGCATAGTCCCGGGCCAGCTGCCGGATGGTCTCTGCCGGTACGCCGGTCTCATTTTCAGCCCATTCGGGGCTGTAGACAGTCAGCGTCTTCCTGAAGGCTTCATAGCCCTCGGTATGGGCCTGCATAAAGGCTCTGTCTGTCAGATCCTCCGCCTCCAGCACATGCATCATGGCCAGGGCCAGAGCGCCGTCCGTCCCGGCCTTAATGGGAATAAAGGCGTCACAGTGGGCCGCCGTCGGTCCCGCATAGGTATCGATCAGGACCTTCTTCTTTCCCCTGCCCGCTGGGCCGGAAAGGTCCGCCAGGGTCTGCAGGCGGGTGGCCGCCAGATTGCTGCCCCAGATGATATAAAAATCACTGTCCTTAAGCTCCCTGGGGTCCAGGCAGCCTGTCGTTCCGGCGACAGAGGTGTAGGCCGCGCCCTTGGCCGGAGAACAGAGACTCTTCACGGCCTGGGAAGCCCCGATCTTCCCGAAAAAGGCGTCGCCGCAGTTTCTCTGGATCACGCTCATCACACCGCTGTAAGTCCAGGGCCAGATGGCTTCGGGCCCGTCAGAGGCAATGATCTCTTTAAAGCGGTCCGTGATCTCCTTCACGGCCGCCTCCCAGCTGATAGGTTCAAAGCGCCCCTCGCCCTTTTTGCCGGTCCGACGCAGCGGGGTCAGGATCCGCTTTTCCGAATAGATACTCTCCTCATAATGCTGCATTTTCCGGCAGATGGTCCGGGATGAGACCGGGTGGTCCTGGTCCGCTCTGACGGAAACGACCCTGCCATTCGAGATCTCAGCCGTCAGGCCGCAGACTGTGGGACAGTCGTAGGGGCAGTAGATCTTTTTTTGTTCACCCATAACCTGTGCTCCTTTATTATGTATCAATTCTTTTTCCGTTTGTCCGATAAATTCAGTATAGCAAGGAGACGGGGCAAAAGCAAACTTAAAAAAAGACTGAGAAGCGCATTCACGTTTCTCAGTCTTTTGAAAATCCTGTTATTCCTTACCGCTCCAGCAGTAGGTGCAGAGCTTGCAGGGCTCCAGATCGATGGCCTCGATCATATCATCCAGACGATGATAATGCAGGGTGGTGAAATTCAGCTTCTTGCGGATCTTCTCCAGCATGGCATGATATTCATCGGAATCCGGATCGATATATTTTTCAAGGATCTCATCCCTCGGAGTCATGGTGCCTTCCAGCTCCTCGATCATCCGGCGGGTGATCAGCTCATGCTCCGTGCGGGACCTGGAGAAGTTCAGATACTTACAGCCAAAGACCAGCGGCGGACATGCCGGACGGATATGGACCTCCTTCGCGCCGTGGTCGTACAGGTACTGGGTGGTCTCACCCAGCTGGGTACCACGCACGATGGAGTCATCGATCAGCAGCAGACGCCTGTCATGGATCAGCTCCTTGATGGGGATCAGCTTCATTTTGGCGATCAGGTCACGGCGGCTCTGGATGGTGGGCATGAAGGACCTGGGCCAGGTAGGCGTATACTTATTAAAAGGTCTCGAGAAGGGGACGCCTGATGTATTGGAATAGCCGATGGCATGGGCGACGCCGGAATCCGGCACACCTGCCACACAGTCCGGATGGATATCGCCGCGGCGCATATCCCGCTTCGCCAGCATTTTGCCGCAGCCGTAACGGACATCCTCAACGTTCAGGCCCTCGTAGGTGGAACCCGGGAAACCGTAGTAGATCCACAGGAAGGTGCAGATCCGCATATCCTTGTAGGGTGCCATCCGGGTCTCCCAGTGCTCGGGAGTCACATAGACGATCTCGCCCGGTCCCAGCTCCTTTTCAAAATGGTAGCCGAGATTCAGGAAGGAAAAGCTCTCAAAACAGACGCAGTAAGCGCCGTCCTTTTTGCCGATCTCCACCGGCGTCCTGCCCCATCTGTCACGGGCCGCATAGATGCCTTCGCCCGTCATCAGAAGTAAGGTCATGGAACCCTTGATGAGTTCCTGGGCATAGCGGATCCGGAACCCGGCCACATAGTCCGGGAAGGAAAGGCCGGTTTCGCCGTTGATGCAGGCCGAAACGTACGTGTTGTTGGTCCCCAGTTCGCGGGCAACGTCGGCAACGCGAAGGTTGGGCCGACGGAAGAACTGCCGGTCCCGCATCAGGGAATCGATCCGGCTGGCCATACTGGGAGGAGCCGAGGGCTCCGTCTGTGCAGCATCGGCCGATTGCTTCCTTCTCAGAAGCCACAGGGAGATACCGCCCAGCAATACCAATCCCACAATCGCCAGGAGGCGGGACGTCCCGCTGCCGGCAGGAACACCTCCCGGAGAAAGCATATACACCGAGGCGGAAGGCTCATAGTTTAAAGGATCCGACCCTCCGGTGAGTACCAGGCGTCCATCCGGTAAGAGAAGATCGGCGGGGTATCTGGCCACCGCCTCCAGGGAATCGGTATACCAGACCGTCACCGGAGCGGGGGTTTCCTCATAGGAGACGCCGGCCATATAGACCCGGCTGTGCTCATCGGTGCCCACAATCCAGGCCGTGCGGGAAGAGCGGTCTACGTGGGCATAGGAGGAATAACCGATGGGGCCCCAGGGACCCTCTGTAGGAATGGGTTTGTCGGTATCCAGCAGGGAAAAACGTTCTCCCGCCACCTTGAGAAGGACGGAATGGCGCCTTGTACTGTCTTTCGCGTGAACGAGATACGTAAAATGACCCGTAGAAAAGTCTCCGATAAAGCAGTCATCGGCCCGGGGACTTTCATTATCCTGAAGGATCGGATGCCACTTTTCAAGCAAAGGAACATTGAACGGTTCCCCGTACAGCCGGTCCACGGTCCCGCCCAGGGGCTGGGCATACGAACTCAAGGAGCCGAAGATGATGGCATTGTCGATGTCAGAGCGAAGGATGTAGGGATGGGCGCGGTCCTGTGAGACCGGGATTATCCCTTCATTCGTATAATCTTCCGTGACATCCTTCTCCCACCAGTTGCCGCTCACGATGAGGCGGCCGCCGCCCAGTTCCAGCGCGGACGCCTTGGCCCGCTTCTGCTGAAGGATCGGAAGGGGCGAAAAGCGTTTCTCGGAAAGGTCATAACGCTCCACACCCCAGGTCTGGCCAATCCCGAATGCTTCGGAATAACCGCCGCCCAAAACCAGGGAACCGTCCCCGAGAATCAGTCCGAAAGAATTGTCGTGAGGATAAAGCATCGTCACCGTGGTCCATTTACCGGAGTTCCAGAAATCGGCCTCCTGAACAGGAATGAAGCCAGATGTGTGCCCGCCGGCAGCCACGAACCCGTTTCCGAAGGGAAGGGCCACGTGACCCGACCGGGGACGGGGCATATCCGGCAGGCGCTCGGTCTGGAGCGGCACGAAACGCACGCCCCCGTATTCCACCACAGGCCGCTCCCTGCTGCCCGTACAGGCGGCAAGAACCAAGGCCGTGGTGGCAATAAGGACGATGCGTTTCATTCTGTAAATATACGAATTACTTGGTGAATAGCACCAGGATGATGAAGAATAAGACGATGGCGCCATAGATAATCAACTTTTTCTTGTTGATGAACCTAATTTCCGGCTTGCCAATCGTCAGCTTGGGTTTGAACTGCTTCCAGTCTAAAGGATCGTGTATTATTGGTTGCGTTTTTGTCCATCTTGCCCAGGCGGCCGAAAAGGGCCCCGAGCACCAGGTAATCCTTCCACAGGGCTTCGCGCGGGAGGGTTGTCAGGCTGCCATTAGCAGCCCCTTGATGGCATTTCTATTCCTCATAAGTTATCAGTGCTAGTGTTTATCCATTGCTTTGGTACCAATTGGACATACTTTCATTCCGGTAGGCCTCTTCGAAGTACACGGCCATTTGGATAACGGCGGCGAGTATACTAAAGACAATCATCATACACAAATATACCGAATCACCCGCTTGCCGGAGTGGCAGGCGGGTGACAATTCCCATATTTCTGTATGACAAATCC
>CADAIF010000039.1:11955-12881 GCA_902787905.1 uncultured Lachnospiraceae bacterium | reverse complement strand
GGGGAAGCTGATGGAGATCATCTGCCTCAGCGTGTCCGCGTCATTGGTGTAATGACTCATGATATCCCCATGGGTATGGGTGTCGAAGTAGCGGATGGGCAGGGACTGCATATGGGAAAACATGTCATCCCTCACCGACTTTAAGGTGCCCTGGGCCACTACAGCCATGGTCCGGTTGTAGAAAAAGGCCGCGATAATACCCACAATATAGATGACGATCATCTGACCGAGGGCTGTGACCAGACCCGAAAAATCGGGGACAGCCTCCAGAAGCAGGGGCTGAATATAGTCGTCGATCAGCCGCTGGATAAAAAGTGAGGACATGACGCCTGCCAGAGCGCTGATCAGGATACAGAACACGACCAGGATGAGACGTATCCTGTACTGCCTCATGTAGCCCAGCAGCCGTTTAACGGTGCCAAGGTCCAATCCCGGACCGGGTCTTTTCATGGTCTTATCAGGCATCCTCCTCACCTCCCTTCATCTGTGATTCATAAACCTCTCTGTAGATCTCAGAAGATGCCAGAAGAATCTCATGGGTTCCCTGCCCCGCCACCTGACCGTCATTCATCACAATGATCATATCCGCGTCCTGCACAGAAGCCACGCGCTGGGCAATGATGATCTTGGTGGTCTCCGGGATCTCTTTGGCAAAGGCCTCCCGGATTCTGGCGTCAGTCCTGGTATCCACGGCGCTGGTGGAATCATCCAGAATCAGGATCTTCGGTTTTTTAAGCAGGGCTCTGGCGATACACAGACGCTGCTTCTGGCCGCCGGATACATTGGCACCGCCCTGCTCGATGTAGGTCTCATAGCCATCCGGGAAGGCCCTGATGAAATCGTCGGCGCAGGCCAGCCGGCAGGCCCTGCGGATCTCCTCATCCGTGGCCTCCTTATTTCCCCAGCGCAGGTTTTCATTGATGGTT
>CADAIF010000039.1:0-11947 GCA_902787905.1 uncultured Lachnospiraceae bacterium | reverse complement strand
TTGATGGTTCCGGAGAAAAGGACGTTTTTCTGAAGGACCATGGCGACTGCGTCACGAAGGACCGTCATATCGTAATCCCGTACGTCCCTGCCGCCCACCTTCACGCAGCCGCTCTGGACATCGTAAAGTCTGGGGATCAGCTGGACCAGACTGGACTTACTGGAGCCGGTGCCGCCCAGAATGCCCACCGTGCATCCCGAGGGGATCGTCAGATTAATGTGATCCAGAACCGGTCTCCCGGCATTTTTATTGTAGGAAAAGACCACATCTTCAAAGGAGATGCTGCCGTCCTCCACGGTCATGACCGGGTCCTTTGGATTCTTCATGGTGCTCTCTTCAGTCAGGACCTCGCAGATCCTCTCCCCCGAAGCCCGGGAGATGATGACCATGACGAAGATCATAGAAAGCATCATCAGGCTCATCAGAATCTGCATGGTATAGGTGAAAAGGCTCATAAATTCACCGGTAGACAGGCCCGCAGCCGCATCATTGCCGCTGGCCACGATGGCCCTGGCCCCCAGCCAGCAGAGCATGAGCATGCAGAAATAGATGGCCGACTGCATCAGGGGCATATTAAAGGCCATGATTTTTTCCGCCCTCACGAAATTCTGACAGACCTCATCAGAGACTTTCTCGAATTTAGCCGTCTCGTAAGCTTCTCTGGTAAAGGATTTGACCACACGGATGCCCCGGACATTCTCCTGAACGATCCGGTTCAGCCAGTCGTAGGTCTTGAAGACCTTCTCAAAAATGGGATGCACCTTGTTGATGATGATGAGCAGACCGGCGAAAAGGACCGGCACCGTGACCACAAAGATCAGGGACAGCTTCGCGTCGATGCTGAAGGCCGCGATCAGGGCAAAGATCAGCATCAGAGGGCTGCGTACCGCCGTCCTGATCACCATCTGAAAGGCCATCTGGATATTGGTGACATCGGTCGTCAGACGGGTCACCAGGCTGGCAGTGGAAAAGCGGTCGATATTCTCAAAAGAAAAGGACAGGGTCTTCTCGTAAAGATCCCGCCTGAGATTCGAGGCAAAGCCTGCCGAGGCGATGGCCGCGAAACGGCCGGAAAGGACGCCGCAGCACAATGACAAAAGGGCCGCTGCCAATAGGATCAGTCCGTATTTCATGATGACCGACAGATTGCCGGCGTCAATGCCCCGGTCGATCAGCCGGGCCATGATATAGGGAATGAGAATCTCCATGACCACTTCTCCGGCCACCGACACCGGGGCCAGGATCGTGGCTTTTCTGTATTCACGGATACTCTCCATCAGTTTCCTGAGCATGTATGTTTCTTCCTCCTTCGTGATATTTCTGCAGTTTCCTGCTGCACAAAGAAAAAAGCTTTCCCCGGACGGAGAAAGCTTTTTCTCTTATCAGATTTGCAGTTACCCTTACATTTCCGCGATAGTCTTGTCTCCGTAAAGACTCTTCCAGTCCTTCAGAAAGGTATCCACTGCATCTGTAATGGCGATCGCGCCGATGGCATCCATCAGGATGGCCGGATCCGCAGTGATGCTCTGGGCGCCAAGCTCGATGGCCCTGTTGACCTGGCCGGCATTCTTGAAGCTGGCTGCCAGGATTTTGGTATTGTAATCATTCATGGCGATCACGCCGGCCATAGAGGAGATGACATCATCGGAATTGATCCCCATGTTCTCCATACGATTGAAGTAAGGCGCGATATAATCCGCACCTGCTTCCATGGCCAGGAAAGCCTGAGCCTTGGTGTAAACGACGGTCGCTGTAACGCCGATACCCATTTTCTTCAGCGCCTTCATGGCTGCCAGGCCCTCGGCTGTGGTGGGGATCTTCACATAAACATGATCACCCAGCTCAGCAACGATACGTTTTGCGTCCTCTACCATGCCCTCGGCGGTTTCAGCCACTGCCTGCACATGGAGATATTTATCCTCGCCGATGATGGCCTGGATCTTTTTCAGATGTCCGAAGAAATCCTCAGCGCCTGCTTTTTTGATAATTGACGGATTTGTGGTGACACCGGTAATGGGCAGTGCCCTCGCGGCTTTCTCTATTTCTGCCAGATCTGCTGTATCCAAGAAGTATTCCATATTCCAAAGCCTCCTGTAAAAGAATTCAACTTTATCAACTCTGAACTGAACTATAACACTCTGCCCACGTAATGTCAACAAGGACACATAATAAAAAGATGCCCGGAAAGTAATTATGCTTTCCGGGCATCTGAAGATGCACTACTGATCGTTTATTTCAGGGATCAGGCCTGTTTTTTCTTCCTGCTGATAAAAGCAGCCAGGATACCGCCGGAGATCAGGAGAGCGCCGCCAAGGAAAAGGATCGGTGTCTCATCGCCGGTCCTGACAGAACGGGAACCGGAGCTCTTGCCGGATTTGCCGCCCTTGTCAGATGTGCCGGGTGCGGTCTTGCCGGACTCCTTCTCAGTCTCGGTTTCTGTCTCTGTCTCGGTTTCGGTCTCTGTCTCAGACTCTGTCTCTTCCTCTGCGATGGTAAACTCAGCTTCGCTGGTCTCGCCGTTGTCGAAAACAACCAGCAGCTTATGGGTACCCGCCTCGAGGGAGGCCAGATAATCAGCGTTCAGGGTAACGACTGTGCTGCCGCGGGAAACCGTGAACTGGCCCTCTGTCAGCTCGGTGCCGTCCACATAAGCACCCTTGAATCTTGCGATCGGGGCATTGAACTCGAAGAGTGCGTCGCTGCCTTCGGCATCGGTGATCGTGGCGCCGTCAACGGCTGTGATGGTGATGCCTGCAGGCTGCTGTCCTGCGATAAAGCTGTAATCCGCGATCTCTTCCTCGTAGTTGCCCAGGAAGTGCTCGCTGTGCATGTACATGGAATTGGGCATGCCGGCCATGTAGAAAGCACTGTTGTGGCCGCCGTCGCGAAGGTCATAACCATGAGCCTTGCCGACGCTTTCCAGATACTCATGCGCCTCTACGGTATCATGGTAGTCGACCATGATATCCTGCAGACCACAGTCAAAGTAGAAATCGTAGTAATCCATCAGCTTATCCATATCGACAGCTTTCAGGCACTCAATGGCGTCAACATCGCCTCTGGAACCCAGGAAGCCCATATGGGTAGCGACAGATGAGAAGATATCCGGGCAGGTGGTGCCGATGGTCATGGCGCCGTAACCGCCCATGGAGATACCGGTCAGACCTCTGTACTCAGGCTTGGCCATGGTACGGTAGGTGGCATCGGTCATGCCGACGATATCCTGGGTGATATGTGTCTTCCAGGGACCGGAGTTATCCGTGGCCTCACCCTCAGTATCGGTGTAGAAGCCGTTCTTGCCGGAATCGGGCATGATCACGATCATCTCAATGATTTTGCCGGACTCAATCTGGTCATCCATGAAATCGCCAATCTTATCGACATTGACGAAGGAGGAACTGGAGGAGTTGATGCCGTGCAGCAGGTAAACGACCGGATACCGGGCGGACTCATCCTCGTAGTAGCTCGGCGGCAGGTAGACGCTGTAGCCGGCAGCTCTGCCGAGAAGTTCGGAATCATAGGTGGTTGAGTAGCATCTGTTCCAGTTGCCCTTCTCAGCCATGACATCGCCTTCATAAGCGTAGCAAAGCTCAAGCTCGCCGCTGAAAACGGTCACCTTCTCTCCGTCCTTTGTGGCGGTGACTGTGCGGACTGCGTTATACCAGTAAGCGCCGTCCTCGTCCTGATAGAAGGAAGGCTTCTCATCAGTCACTTCAATGTCTGTGCAGCCTTCGATCATGGCAGCGATCTCAGCGACGCGGTCAGCCTTGTCGGCTGCGTCATTGTGATAAGTTTCGGATACGGTGGCTGCGTAAGCATCAGCGTCACCGGCCTCGATGGCAGCGATCTGTTTCTCGATCACTGTCTTGAAAGCTTCATCTTCCACAGCATCTGTGGGCAGGCCCTTGACTGCGCGGACGGCAAGATCGTTGCCGCAGATCGCGTAGTTGTTGCCATTGTAGAAACCGCCGTTACCATTATTATTGTACAGACGGATCGCGATCTCGTTGCTGCCGCCAAGATTCAGGCAGCTGGTCGGGATCTTGTATTCTCTCTTGACTTCCCAGTAAGATTTCTCAAACTTCACCTGGGCGGATGCGTCGGCATTGGTGTAATCAAAACCGCCAAGAGCGCCTGTGCTCTTGATCTTGTTGCCATTGCCGTCAACAAAACCGCTGCCGGCGACGCACTGTCCGTTGATGTAAACAACATCACAGTCATCAATGATACCCATAAGGAGTGTCACTGTCTCTTCTTCTGTGAAATCCGCGGGCAGATCGAAGGTTCTGCATACCCAGGCCTCAGCCCAGTTGGGCAGCAGGTCGGACATGGGATCGTAACCGCCGTCTTCACCGGCAAGCACGACTTCCTTCGCTTCGGTTTCAGCAGGTGCAGCCTCGGTCTGGGCGACTGCTGCTTCAGTCTCTGCGACTTCTGCCTCAGTCTCGACGACTTCTGCCTCAGTCTCTGCAGCTTCAGCTTCAGTCTCTACGACTGCTGCTTCGGTCTCTGCGGCTTCGGCTTCTGTCTCTGCGGCTTCTGCCTCTGTCTCTGCGACTTCGGCGACATCATCAACAGCCGCAAAAACGATCTCAGCCTCGTCTTCTGCGACAGCTTCGGTTTCAACAACTGCAGCCTCGGTCTCTGCAGCAGCTTCAGTCTCTGCAGCAGCCTCAGTCTCTAAGGCAGTACCTTCTGTTTCTACAGCAGCAGCCTCGGTCTCTGCGACTTCTGCCTTGGTCTCTTCAGCCTCTGCGACTTCATAAACACCCGCTTCAGCGGTCTTTTCAGAAGCTGCGTCGGGACGCTCTAAGGGCAGCAGACCGCCGGTGGAGTAATCCGCGTAAGGCATCTGGAAAGTCTCCCAGCTGTTAAAGGTCGCAGCGGAGGGAAGTTTTGCCGTTTCATTGTCTTCCCATACCAGGAAACGACTGTGTCCGCCAAAGTAAGCATAGTACTGGTACATCTGAGAGTATTTCCTGTAGAGCTTAAAGTGCCATTCTCCCTCAAGGGAAACGTACTTTTCAGCATCATCGGAAGCTGCTCTCGCATTCAGCGTGGCCGGTGTCATGACTCCCAGGACAAGGGCCGCCGTCAATGCAGCTGACATGATACGTTTTTTCATTGAAATCCTCCTTTTAATCCTCTTCGTCCGAAAAAATTAAACTTATGAAACGATTATAGAATAGTTAGTATTCAATTGTCAATAAATATGACAAAGTTGTTTATTATTTATTTCATAATCGACATTAACAGTCGTTTAATTAAAGGTTTTTAATTAAAAAGAGGGACCGCCCTCAGGCAGTCCCTCAAAAATCAGCTGAAAAGCATGCGGTCAGTATCAAAGGCCGCTTTCTTCTTTTCCGAATACATGTCCATCAGCTCAGAAACCGTCATATGGGCTCTGGCCTCAGCGTCAAAATCAAAAATGATATTGCCCTCATCCATCATGATAGTCCGGCTGCCTGTATTCAGGGCCTGACCGATGTTGTGAGTGATCATCAGAGTCGTCAGGTTCCGGGAGCTGACAATGTCATTGGTGATGGCCATGACCTTGTCCGCCGTGGCCGGATCCAGGGCAGCGGTATGCTCATCCAGCAGCAGAAGCCTTGGCGTTACAATGGTACTCATCAGCAGGGTCACCACCTGCCTCTGGCCGCCGGACAAAAGGCCGATCCTGGTCGTCATCCGGTCCTCCAGCCCCATATCAAACCTGGACAGCTCCTCCCGGAACAGTTCCCGGTCCTTGCCGGAGATAGCAAAACGGAAACGCCCCCTGGTATTCTTGGAGTAAGCCAGGGCCAGGTTTTCTTCAATGGTCAGGTTGGGCGCGGTGCCCCGCATGGGATCCTGGAAAAGCCTGCCGATCACACTGGCCCTCTTATACTCAGGCAAGTGAGAGATGTAGCGGCCGTCCAGGAAGACACCGCCCTCATCCAGCAGGAAATTTCCGCAGATGGCATTAAATAAGGTAGACTTGCCTGCGCCATTGGAACCCAAGATCGTGACAAACTCCCCCTCCTTCAGGCTGAGGCTGAGCCTGTCCAGCGCCTTATGCTCATTGGGCGTACCCTTTGCAAAAATCTTCGTCGCGTTAACGATATCAAGCATCCTTACCGCCTCCTTTGCTCTGGGAAAGACCCCTTCTCTTAAGCCGCCACTCCCCATAGCTGATACGGATGGCCGGAACTGCCAGCGCGATGGCGACGATCACAGCCGAAACCAGCTTCAGCATGTAGGCCGGGAAGAAATTGGACTTGGTGGCGATAGCGATGATATAACGGTAAACAATGGAACCCACGATGGCACTGATAAAGCCCACTGTCACTGTTCTCTTCCTCAGGAAGGTCTCACCGATGATGACCGATGCCAGACCGACAACCAGGATGCCCACGCCGGAATTGATATCCGCGAAGCTCTGGTACTGGGCGATCAGGCCGCCGCTGAGGCCGATACAGGCATTACTCAGGGCCAGGGCCGTCATCTTGACAGCGTCCACGTTGATGGAGGAAGCTCTGACCATGTCCGCATTATCTCCCGTGGCTCTGATGGACAGGCCGAGAGAGGTCTTGAAAAACAGGACCAGGATCAGCAGGACCAGAAGTGCCGCCGCGATGGAGATCACAAGCTTTCCGGCGTCCTTTGACATGCCCGGGAAAAGATCCTGCAGCATGCCGAACACCGTCACACTGTTCAGGAGCGTGACATTGGAAGCGCCGCCCATCACGAAAAGATTGATGGAATAAAGGCCGCTCATGGTCAGGATGCCGGCAAGGACCGGATGGATATCCAGCTTGGTCTGCAAAAGGCCAGTCACAACACCCGCTGCGGCGCCGGCCAGGGCCGAAGCCGCCAGGGCCAGCAGCGGATGGCCGCCTACGGTAATAATGGTAGAAAAGGCCAGACCGAAAGTAAAGCTTCCCTCTGTGGTCAGATCTGGTATGTTCAGTATCCGGAAGCTGATATAAATGCCCATGACCATGATACTGTACAGAAATCCCAGCTGCAGTGAGCCGATCAATAGTGTCATAGTGTTCTCCTTATGTTACTGAGCGTCATCCACGAAGACGGCTTCCGCCTTCATATTTTCAGGAATCTCGATTCCCAGGGCTTCCAGGGTCTGGTTATTGATCACGATATTGGAAGCGGGAACGACAACGGCCGGGATCCGGGCCACATCTGTGCCCTCAAGGACCTGAATGGCCATATCCGCGGACATGGCGCCGATCTCCTTGTCACCGATGGCCACTGTGGCAAAAGCACCGGAATCAACCATGGTTGCGGAGCTGCCGTAAACCGGGATCTTCGCGTCCCTGGCCACCTCGGTCAGCAGAGTCATGCTGGCCTGGATGACGGAATCATTGGGAATGAAGATGGCGTCCACGCTGCCTACCAGAGACTGGGCTGCCTGCTGGACTTCCGAGGAATTGGTCACGGTCGCTTCAACATATTTCAGGCTGTTGGAATCACAGTATCCTTTGGCGGCCTCAATGGTATTGACGGAATTGACCTCGCTTGTGCAGTAGAGGAAACCGAAGGTCTGCGGTGCCTCAGGTGTCAGATCAGCAGCCAGCTGGAAGATATCAGCCACCGGAATGGCATTGGATGTACCGGTCGCATTCTTATCCGGCGCTTCAAGGGTGGACAGGATACCTGCCGCCACCGGCGCGGAAACTGCGATAAAGATGTCCGGAGTCTCCAGACCCAGGTTGACAATGGCCTGTGTCGAAGGCGTTGCGATGGTGCAGATCAGATCATAATCACCGTCGGCCATGTTCTGGGCGATGGTCTGCAGGTTAGTAGCGTCGCCCTGGGCGCACTGGTAATTGATGGTCAGGTTTTCACCCTCCACATACCCCTTGTCCGCCAGCTCCTGGATAAAGCCTTCACGCATGTCATTGAAGGCGCCGTTCTCGATCATCTGCACAATGCCGATGGCGTAACTGCCGTCAGCACTCTGCTCCAGTGTCTGCGCTGCTTCGGAAGCGGCCTCGGTGGCGGCCTCGGTGGCAGCCTTTGTCTCAGCCTTCTGAGAGGATGAGGAAGAACCGCAGCCAGCGATTGAAGAAAGAATAAGTGTAGCGATACCTGCGATTGCCGCGAACTTCTTAATATTTTTCATGATGATTGCCTTTCTTTATAAGTCTGATGTCAGATGTGATTCAGTGTTCAGATGCGTATTTTTCAAGCGTCTTTATGGCTTCCCTCACCATATCTTCGGTGATGGGATAGGGATTATGGTCAATATCCTTCATGGACACCGTCTTTTTGATCACCTCATCCAGCCGGTCCTTTGTCAGTCCCACATCCGCCATGACCGCGGGAATGCCGGTCTGCCTGTTAAATTCAAAGACCCGTCTGAAATTCTCCTGCTGATCGTCCACCAGAAGGAGGAGCAGAACGCCGTAGGCTACCAGATCGCCGTGAAGACGCCCCTCTTCTATTTCCGGGAAGCTGGTCAGCGCATAATAGACGGCATGTCCGAGCCCCGTATTATAGTCAATGATGTGGTCTGAAGTCACCAGGATAGAGACGATGGCTGTGGTCACCACGATGGACAGGACCGTCTGCTCAAATTCAAAGGACGGAATCCCTGCCGCCATATCCTCCAGGGCCTTTCTGCCGTACTGCATCAGAGGCTCATAGCACAGCGTGCTGGTATTGACGCCCAGGGACACATAGTGGGGAAGAATATCCCCTCTGGCGGAAATGGTGCTCTCAAAATACTTCGCGTAGGTATCCCCGATGCCGGCCCGCATGTATTTCACAGGGGAGTCAGCCACCAGGGAGGTCTGGATAAACGCATGGGCAGGAGGCTTGGCAAAGAAGAAGGGTTCCATAAAGCTCCCGTCCGGATGATACATAATAGATACACTGGTACAGGCCGCGCAGTTGGATGCGATCGTGGGGAATGTGAAAACCGGCTTGCCTGTCCTGACCCCGAGGCACTTGACTGTATCCACGGCCTTGCCGCCGCCGACGGCAAAGATCATATCCGCTTCCTGTACGGCTTTGTTCCGGCTCAGCGCCTCCACGTTTTCGTAGGTCGCCTCGCCGCCGTACCAGATATATTGAGAAATCGCAAGATCAGAACCCGCCAGGGCCTCATTCAGCGGCCGGAAGATGACTTCCGTGGCCGTATGACCGCCGATGACAACTGCCTTGTTTCCGTAAGGCAGGCAGATCTCCGGGATCTTCTTATAAACATCGGGGCCGATCGAATAACTCGGCAGGTAGATACTGTAATTCTCCATGGTACTCCTTTCCGGCCTGTCACAAGCATCCCTTAAGTGCCGCAGAAAAAGAAAAAAACCCGCCCTCAAAAGGACAGATTTCTCTGTTATGCCACCTTTATTCGTTATGCTTATGAAAATGCCAACACATTTTCCACCTTTAACGCAGGTATACGTCCTCAGATACTCAGCAAAAGCTTTTCCCCTGGCCCTCAGCGGTCCATTTGCCTGCCAGCGTCTCCACAGGTTCTCAGCTGCTCCTGCTCTCTGTACGGTGCTTATGCAGACGTTATCTCCGCCTCAATAGTTTGAAATCATTTTATCATAATCTGAGGGTTTGTCAAGGGCGTATTTCCCGGCTAAGGGAAATGGCGCCCTCTGCCCTCCGAACTCCGTGATAACAGATCAGGATCCATTTAAAACTCAGTCATAGACCTTGCGTCCCACCGTATCCTTGATGCCCATGGCCTCTCTGTACTTGGCCACGGTACGACGGGAGATCCTGACGCCGCGCTCCGTCAGCATTTCACCCAGGATCCGGTCACTGTAAGGCTTGTGGGGATCCTCTCCCGCGATCAGCTCACGGATCAGATGCTTGGCCTCATCCGAGGAAGCGCAGTCCTCTCTGCCGCGCTGACCCAGCGCCGCCACGAAGAAATAGTTCATGGGGAAAACGCCCCAGGAGCACTGCAGATATTTATCCTTGACGGCCCGGCTGACCGTGGATTCATGAACGCCGATCACATCCGCCACATCCGCCAGCTTTAAAGGCCTTAAATGCCCCTGCCCGTTCAGGAAGAAGTCTTCCTGCTTGTCGACAATGCAGCGGGATACGTTCATCAGGGTCGTCCCCCTCTGGGCCACACACTGTTTGATCCATTCCGCCTGGCGGATCTTGCTGCCGATATATTCTTTGGCCTGGGCGTCGCCGCTCTCAAGAAGGCGCCTGTAATAACCATTGATCGCGAAACGCGGGTACATATAGTCATTGAGCAGGATCTCAAAGTAGTCCTTCAGACGGACTACGGTGACATCCGGCGTGATATATTTCAGATTCTCCCTGGAGCTGAAGCTGTTGCCCGGCTTGGGATTCAGCTTCTGGATCCGGACCAGGGCCTGCCGGACATCCTCCACGGTGATCTTCATTTTTTTCGCGATCTGCGGCAGCTGATTTTTGCCCAGCTGAGGCAGATAGTCAGAAATGATCTCCCTGGCGATGGGATCATCTATCTTTTCACGGTTCATCTGGATCAGGAGGCATTCCCGAAGATCCCTGGCCGCCACACCGGCAGGGTCAAAGCCCTGGACCAGCTTCAGCATTTTTTCCACCAGGGCTTCAGGCACGTCCAGCGCCATCGCGATGTCCGCAAGGCTCTCGTTCAGATAACCGCGTCCGTCCAGCATGTCGATGATATATTCCGCCGTTTCTCTGGCCGGCCGGTCAAGGCTGACCGCCATCAGCTGACTCTCCAGATAAGTGGCCAGATCCTCTCCCTTATGATCCGTCACATTCCAGAGATCCTGCTTATCCTCGTCATCCCCGGAATACTCCTGGGAATAGTAAACTCTGTTTTGCTCGTCACTGTCCGCCAGCCATTCCAGCTTGCGCTGAAGGTCGGTTTCCCGGCTGTCTCCGCTTCTTTGCTCTTCGATGTCAATGACCGGGTTTTCCACCGCGGTCTCCTTCAGGTAAGTTTCAAGTTCCTGGGAGCTCATCTGCAGGATCTCAGCTGACTGGATCATCCGCTGAGACAGGGCCAGCGTCTGGGCTATTTCCATTTTCAGTTCCATCAAATCACCTTCGCTTATCAGACAACTCTTCTTTCCAACTTACAGATATTATACTACAATTCACCGTTTTTGCCAACATGGTTCTGTAAGTGGCGACGGTCTTGTCACAGGGGTCTGATGATTTCTCTGTAAACCTTCATGAAGAAAAAGACCGACAGGACGAATGAGACCAGCTCGGCGATGGGCACAGCCCACCAGACATTGGCCACATTACCGGTCTGAGCCAGCAGCCAGGCTGCCGGAAGCAGGACAACCAGCTGCCTGCCGATGGAAACATACAGAGAATAGGTGCTCTTTGAAAAGGCCTGGAAGACAGAACTCATGGCGATGCAGATGCCTGCCGAAGGGAAGGACAGGCAGATGATCCGCATGGCCGGGACGCCGATCTCCTTCATGGCGTCTGAAGCCGCGAAGAGAGACAGAAGGCCGCCCGGGAACAGTTCAAAGCAGATCAGACCGCAGACCATGATACAGAAGGCCAGACTGATGGCAAATCTCAGGGCCTGTATGATCCTCTCCTTTTTCCTGGCCCCGTAATTGTAGGCCAGCACCGGAATGAGACCGGCGTTCAGACCGAATACCGGCATGAAGAAAAAGCTCTGCAGCTTGAAATAAACACCGAAGACCGCTGTGGCCGTCGATGAGAAAACGCCAAGGATCCGGTTCATGCCATAGGTCATGACTGAACCGATCGACATCATGAGAATGGAAGGCACGCCCACCATGTAGATCTTGCGGATGATACTCCCCGAAGGCTTCATGATCCGGCTGACACTGATATGGATCTCCTTATTAAAACGCAGGTTCAGCGTCAGACCGACCATCGCGGCAATGCACTGACCGATCACTGTGGCGACGGCTGCGCCTGCCACCCCCATGGCCGGCAGGCCGAGGAGACCGAAGATCAGAATGGGGTCAAGGAT
>CADAIF010000038.1 GCA_902787905.1 uncultured Lachnospiraceae bacterium | reverse complement strand
TTCACCGTTATTAAGCATTTTCAACTGTGATCTCCGCGTGATCCGGGCTTTTAAACAGGCCCTCAAATTCCTCACGGCTGATCTTCTCCTTTTCAAGCAGCAGGGCCGCACTGGCGTGAAGCACCTGGATATTTTCTCTGATCAGACGGCGAGCCTCCTGATGACACTCGTCGATGATCCTTTTTACCTCCGCGTCGATCACCCCGGCGGTATGCTCGCCGTAGGGCTTGGAATGCGCCAGATCACGGCCGATAAAGACTTCGTCACTGTCGTCGGCGTAACTGATCAGGCCCACCTCGTCAGACATACCGTAGCTGGTGACCATGGCTCTGGCCATACGTGTCGCCGACTTGATATCCTGCGCGGCGCCGGTGGTAATATCGTCAAAAATGATCTCCTCGGCCACTCTGCCGCCCAGGGAGACGATGATCTCCTGACGCATACGGCCCCTGGTATAAAACATATCATCCTTTTCGGGCAGCGGCATGGTATAGCCCGCAGCCCCCATACCTGTCGGAATGATGGAAACCGAATAGACCGGGCCCACATCCGGCAGCACATGGAAAAGAATCGCATGGCCGGACTCATGGTAGGCCGTGATCCTCTTCTCCTTGTCAGAGATGACCTTGCTCTTTTTCTCCGCGCCGATACCCACCTTGATGAAGGCCTTGCGGATATCATTCTGGACGACAAAGGCACGGTTTTCCTTAGCGGCAAAGATGGCCGCCTCATTCATCAGATTCTCGAGATCCGCGCCGGTAAAGCCCGCAGTGGTCTGCGCGATCTGGTCCAGATCCACATCATCACCCAGCGGCTTGCCCTTGGCATGCACGGCCAGGATCTCCCGGCGGCCCTTGATATCGGGACGGCCGACGCCCACCTTGCGGTCAAAACGGCCGGGACGCAGAATGGCCGGATCCAGAATATCCGCCCTGTTGGTGGCTGCCATCACGATGATACCCTCATTGACGCCGAAACCATCCATCTCCACCAGGAGCTGGTTCAGGGTCTGCTCACGCTCGTCATGACCGCCGCCCATGCCGGTACCCCTGCGCCTGGCGACAGCATCGATCTCATCGATAAAAACAATGCAGGGCGCGTTTTTCTTGGCATTGTCAAAGAGGTCCCTGACACGGGAAGCGCCGACACCTACGAACATTTCCACAAAGTCCGAGCCGGAGATGCTGAAGAAGGGCACGCCTGCTTCGCCCGCCACGGCCTTGGCCAGAAGGGTCTTACCGGTTCCGGGAGGACCGGTCAGAATAACGCCCTTGGGGATACGGGCGCCCACCTTGATATATTTGTCGGGATTTTTAAGGAAATCCACGATTTCCTCCAGATCCTCTTTTTCCTCTTCCAGACCTGCCACATCCTTGAAGGTCACATCCTTGCTGTCTTTGGTCATGGTCGCGTGGCTCTTGCCGAAGTCCATCATTTTGCTGTTGCTGCTGCCGGCCGCCTGCTGACTGTTGATAAAGGAAAAGAGGAACCACATGAAGACGCCGCCCAAGATCAGCACTGCGCCGTTCCTGTAGAACCAGCCCTCGCGGTTGATCACATCCGTCTCCTCATAATTCTCGTAAGATACCGATTCAAGCCAGGCTCTGACCTCACGCACATCGGTCACATAAAAGGAATTCTCCTCCTCGTTCTTCCAGACGACCGTGACCATTCCGGTGGGGGTTTCCCTGTTGGGCGAGATGATAACCTCCTCGATCTCATTCGCCCTGCCGGTCACATCCTGCTGGAAGGTGACGTAGCTGTACTCGTTGGGTTTGAGCATATTCCAGCCCTCACTCACAACGATAAAGATCAGAACAAACGCCAGCAGAGCGATCCACAGACCAAAGCCCGCTGTTCTTCTTCTGTTGTTCAAAAAGTTCCGCCTCCTGTAAGTAATTAATCCTGTCCGAACTCCACAACACCGATGAAAGGAAGGGTCCTGTATTTCTGGGCATAATCCAGACCGTAGCCCACCACAAACTCATCCGGGATATTAAAGCCCGTATAGTCGACCTTGACATCCGCAGTCCGCCTGTCCGGCTTGTCCAGCAGGGTACAGATTTTAATGCTGGCCGGATTCCTCTTATAAAGGATCTCCACCAGATAGTGCAGGGTATTGCCGGAATCCACGATATCCTCGGCGATCAGCACATCCTTGCCCTCCAGCGGTTCATCCAGATCCTTGACGATACGGACGGCACCTGAGGAAACCGTACCGTTGCCATAGCTGGATACGGACATGAAATCCAGAGAGACCGGCACCGTAATGCGCTTGGCCAGCTCACACATAAAGAAAACGCCGCCCTTAAGCACACAGATCAGATGAATGCTTTTGCCTTCATAATCCTTGCTGATCTGAGCCGCCAGGTCCGCGATGCGTTTATTGACATCCTGCTCGGGGATGAGCACCTTGATTTTCTCAGTCATTTTTCTTCCTCCAGGACAGCCGCAAGAATCCGCGCTGTCTTTTCCGTTACTTTATAATATTCGCTGATGCGGTCGAGGGCCGGAAGCCAGATAACATGGCTGCCGTCCGCCAGAAGAAAGGCTGTATCCCGCCGGTCTCTGGGCATGCGGTCGTCGATCATGACCCTGCGCAGGGCCTTGTGACTGCCGCCCGGAAGGCGCAGAAAATCCCCCGTCCTGCGGTTTCTCAGCATCAGTACGGAACCTATTCTATCATAATCAAACCATTTCGTATACCTGTTTTTGGGAATTTGAGGCTTTTTATCCACCGTCAGCAAAGACAATGTGAGCCTTCTTCCACCGAAGGCTTTATCTGCTTCAGGCCAGATGAAGGTCCCGGGCACCGAAAGCGGCATGGCAGACCCTTCACCGGCCGGCAGCGCCTCCTTCCGGATATCCACCGTCTCATAGGCACGGACCGCCGTCAGGCCGTAGGGCAGGAAAACGCGTCTTCCCGCCTCCGACTCAAAAAGGCCCAGGACCGCCGTGATATGGGCGGTGCCGATGTCCCGCATACGGCCGGCCTCGGCTCCCAGGATCTGCCGGATCACTTCACCGGCCAGGGCCGGATGCAGGCCCCTAAAGGCCCGGATGTCCACATGGACGCCGTCCGCATCTTTGACAGACACCTCAGACACCGCCCCGGCCGCCTGGCCGGAAAGGTAGTCCTCTATCTGAGAAAGGATCCGGGCGGTCTCCGCCATATGCCGGCCGGCCCCGCTGTGGATCTCCTCCAGCAAAGGCATGGCCTTAAGCCGGATCCGGTTCCGGGTGTAAGCCGCCTCCAGATTGGTCTCATCCATCCGGTAGTCCCAGCCCCGGGCCGCCGCCGCGTCCAGAATCTCTTTCCGCCCAAGGAAAAGCAGGGGCCGAATATAAACGCCCCGCACCGCAGGGATCCCGGAAAGGCCCCGGATCCCGCTTCCCCGGCAAAGATTAAAAAGCACCGTTTCCGCCGCATCATCCCTGTGATGCGCCAGGGCGATCCGGTCCGCGCCGGTCTCCTCCAGAACCTGCTCAAAGCAGGCGTAACGAAAGTCGCGTCCGGCCTCCTCTTCGGACAGATGCTTTTCCTCTGCCATGGCCCGGACATCCCCGCGAAAAACTCTGCAGGGCACATGAAGGCTGTCGCAGAAGGCCTGCGTGAAGGCCATATCTCTGTCCGCGCTGTCCCCGCGCAGACCATGATGCACATGGACCGCCGTCAGACGCAGGTCCCAGGTCTCTCTGAGAGCGCAGAGGATCCGAAGCAGGCAGACGGAATCCGGCCCGCCGGAAACGCCGGCCGCCAGTCCCATGCCCTTTTTCAGCATGCCTTCCTGCAGCATAAACCGCTCAGTACGGGAAATCAGTTCGTCCATTTGATCCACCAGCCGCCTTTACTCTGCCTGTTCATAACTGTCCATCAGCCTGCCCGCTGCATGATCGCCGCACATGGGACATGTGCTGACATGGTCCGGCAGGTCCACCGTCCGGACCTTCATGGTCAGGGCGTCTGCCGTCAGCAGCCTGCCGGTAAGCAGACTGCCCTTGCCTGTTATATATTTGACTGCCTCCAGGGCCTGAAGGCTGCCGATCACACCGGCCATCGCCCCGACGACGCCTGTCGTTTTGGCCGACTCCACCAGATGTTTCGGCGGAATATCTCCGAAGATGCAGCGAAAGCAGGGTCCCTGCCCCGGCACATAGGTCATGGTCTGGCCGTGAAAGGCCAGCACGCCGCCGTGGGAGAAGGGCTTACCCGCCAGCACACAGGCGTCATTGACCAGGAACTTGGCCGGGAAGTTGTCTGTGGCCTCAATAATAAAGTCATAATCGGTCACCAGGGGCAGGATATTCTCCCGGGTCACCATCATCTGCATGGCCTCCACCCGGACCTCCGGATTCAGTGCCTTAAGAGAGGCTTCTGCCGAGACCACCTTGGGCCGTCCGAGATCTGCCGTCTGATGAAGGAGCTGCCGCTGCAGATTGGATAAATCCACCACATCACTGTCCACAATGCCCAGGCGGCCTACGCCGGCCGCGGCCAGGTAAAGGGCCGCCGGCGATCCCAGACCGCCCGCGCCGATGACCAGAACCGAGGCCCGGGCCAGCTTTTCCTGCCCCGCCTCGCCGATATCCTGCATCACCAGCTGCCTGGCGTATCTTTCCCGCTGCGCGTCAGTCATCGGCATAGACTCACCTCCTGATCACCCACATCTCAGCCTCTGTGAGATTGGCGATATGACTTTGGATATTGCTTCTGTCTGCGATTTTTGCCATTTTCAGATCCGCCACGCAGCGTGTCGCGCAGGCGGGCACCAGAGCGTAAGCGCCGTTTCCGTAGGGCAGGATCTGCCAGAGGGTGCCGGAGGTCTGCTGCTCGATGTTGGCATCATTGGACGAGGACTGGGAAGCCACGCCCAGATCAAGGCCGGAGCCCGCATTTTTGATCCTGTAATAACCGTTACCCTGATAAGTCACGGTAAATCTGCCGTAATTGCCTGCGGCAGAGGTTCGCATCAGCTCCACATTAGCCCCTGCCGATTTTGAGTTTCCGGCAATATGCAGGCCATAGGCGTTATTGCCCTTCAATACGAAGCTCACAGTGCCATCCTCCACCGTCCGGTCCGAAGTGGTGACGATAAACACACTGTCAGCCAGAATCGTCGTCCCCGCTGCCGATCTGGCGCTCACCCTGTAGCGGTAAAGACCGCCCGTGAGGCTGCCGAACTTCAGGCTGCTGTCCAGCTTTTCCAGATCATAGGTCTGGGCATTGGGGCTGACCGTCCTGCCGATCTTCATCGTACCGGCAGCATCGTAGACACCGGCCGTCACAGAGGTCAGCTTCTGACTGCAGGAGATCCTGCCCCTGATACTGAAAGCGCTCCCCTGAGCGAGGGTTCCGGGCAGGGTCTGCCCGCTGAGCGTCGGTTTTGCCGCAGATGCGGGTGCCAGATCCCAGGCCTCCGCCGCTGTCAGATTGGCGATATGGCTCTGCAGGTTGGTTCCTGCCGCCACTTTGGCCATTTTCAGGTCCAGCACACAGCTTTTGGAGCATCTGGGCACCAGGGCATAGCCGCCGGTGCTGTAGGGAACGATCTGCCACAGGGTATAGGTCGAAGCCTGCTCGATATTGGCGTCATTGGCCGATGAAAGGCCGGCCACGCCCAGATATTTCTTCGAGCCCTGGCAGCTGATCCTGTAGTAGCCGTCGCTCTGGTAAGTGACCTTGAAGGTCTGACAGGTATTGGCAGATGCCATCTGCTGCAGCTCGATATTGGCGCCGGCCGCGGCACTGTTTCCGGCCACGCCCAGGCCAAAGGCATTATTGTCTCTTACGGTGATCCTGTAGCTGCCGTTGGCGACTGTGGCACTCTTTCCCAGAACGATAAAGACCTTATTGACCAGGACCGATGTCCCGGCTCCACTCTCTGCGCTTACCCGGTAACGGTAAAGACCGGTCGGCAGTTTTGTGAAATCCAGCTTACCTGCCAGGGCGCTTAACTGATAAAACGACTTTCCGGGCGCGGCGGAAGCTTCCAGCATGGCTTCATCACCGGCATTGTAAACCCCTGCCGTCACCTTGCTGATCTTGGAGTTGGCGCTGATCAGGCCTTTGATTTTAAAGGAAGTCCCGGCATTCCGGGTTCCGGGCACGTTATGATTCCGGATCAGAGGCGTCTCTGCCTTCACAGGCAGGAGCTGCCAGCATTCGGCTGCGGACAGATTGGCCCTGTGGCTCTGGATATTGGACCCGTTGGCCACTCTGGCCATTTTCAGATCCAGCACGCAGCTGTCAGAACACCTGGGCACCAGGACATAGCCGCTGCCTGCACAGGGAAGGATCTGCCACCTGGAAACCGTCGACGACTGAATGACATTGGCATCGTTGGCCGAGGAAAGACCGGCCACGCTGAGATACTGACCGGACCGGATGTTCCGGATCATATAAAAACCGTCTTTCTCATAGGCCATTTCATACTGGCCGGAAAGACCGGCGCCGGACGTCTGCCAAAGCTCGGTATTGGCGCCCGAAGTCAGGCTGTCCGCCGCTGTATGCAGGCCATAGCCGGTATGGTCTGAAAGTACAATATTATAAACGCCGTCCGATATGGTCCGCTCCGATGCAAGAACGATAAAGACCTTGTCGATCAGTGTGGATGTGCCGAGACTGCTTGCCGCTGTCACCTTATAGCGGTAAGCGCCGGGCGCCAGCCCCGCGAAATTCAGTGCCTCGCTCATACCGGAAAGATCAAACCACATCTTGCCGGGCTTTGCTGTTTCCTGACGGACCGCTTTTCCGCTGTAATCGTAAATCCCGGCAGTCACATTGGTCAGGACCGGATTGGCCATGACCCTGCCGATCACGTTAAAGGCTGTGCCCGCTTTTATGGTTCCCGGGATCGACTGGCCGCTGATCTTCGGCGCGGTATTCTCCGGGACCTGAAGATCCGCCGGCACCGCTTCCTCGAAAGCCCACTGCTCGGCCGCCGTACCATTCATCCGGTAGCTCTGGATCCGGGTGCCTGCAGCCACCTTACCGGAGGTCACATCAGCCACACAGGCCGGCGCGCACCGGGGCAGCAGGCACAGGCCGCTGCCGCAGGGAATGAGCTGCCACTGCATGGCCTGACTGCTCTGGACCACACCGGTTCTTGACTGGTCAGAACCGCCGGCCGGCGTCAGATAAGCCTGACTGACATAATTCTGAAGCCTGTACCAGCCATTCCCCTGATGGGTCAGTTTGAAGATCTGGGTATCATCCATCTTGTCGGCCGCCGACAGAAGAACCGGTGCCCCCTCTGTCACTGCCCCGCCTTCAAAGGTCATGCAAAGCTTCCTTGAGGAACTGACACAGATCCTGTAAAGACCGTCCTCCAGGGTCTGATCCTTATTCAGGACCGCAAAGGTATGATTGATCAGGGTCACAGGGCCGCCGATATTTTCGGCTGTCACCATGTATCTGTAGACACCCGGAGACAGCCGGGAAAAGGGCAGCTTACTGTCAAGGACCGAAAGATCAAAGGATGTTTTTCCCGGTTTTCTCGCCGCCTCGTAAAGAACCTTGCCCTCCGGGGACATGATCTTTGCCGACACGGCATCAACGCCGGCCTCGGCGCTGACTGTGCCGGTCACCTTAAAGCCCCCACCCTCTGTCAGGGCCTCCGGCAGATCATAGTCCGACAGCTGCGGCTGGTCCACCGCGGAATAGTATTCGATATTCAGATCCACATTCCCGTCGATACCGTCAACCCTGCCGTAGGCGGAAAACTGCCACATGCGGTAGTCCCCGGTATAGCTGGTATAAAGATCCTTCACGTCGGCAAAGGATGTGTGGTCATAGGAATAATACTGGGCGACCCAGATATCATAATAGGGATCGATCCGGCTGGTCTCCCAGCTGCTGTCATTCCCCTCCCGGTCACGGAAATGCAGGGACGAACTGTACATCATGCCCTCATAACCATGATCCTCTATATAGGAAAGGAAAGTCAGGGCCAGATCTGTCCTGGTCCTGGCGCCAAGATAATAGTTATGGCTGCGGATCTCATCATAACCCTCACAGTCATAGACGACGGGGTAGGAGATCTTATAATCCCTGATCACGTTCAGGGTCAGATCGGCCTGAGCGATGACTTCTTCCTTCGTGGCTGCCACAGAATAAAAGTAGACCCCCACCGGGATTCCGGCAGCATTGGCCCCTGCCAGATTCTTTCTGGCGTTCATATCTTCCTCGATCTGTCCGCTGACCTGATACTGGAAGCCCACACGGATAATGGCAAACTGAACGCCTGCGGCCTTGACCTTCTTCCAGTCAATATCACCGTTTCCCCGCCAGACATCTATGCCGATGGCTTTAATCTTACGGGTGCCGCCGCTGCCTGCGTATAACAGGACATCCTGACCGGCCTCGACCGCCGCTGCTTTTTCATAGGCGGCATAGCCGGGATCCTCTTCCTCTTCGAAGACCCCCTCAAAGTCCCGGCCCTGCTCTGTTTCGGTCTCCGCTTCGGTTTCCGCCAGGGTCTGCAGCACAGCTTCTGTTTCCGCCTCACTCATTACCGGCATTTCCGTCTCTGTTTCCGCCTCAGTCTGTGCGGTTTCTGTAACTGTTTCTGTAAAAGCCGCCTCTGCTTCCGTCTCTGCTCTGCCAGCCTCATAAGATGCCGCAGGGGTCTGCGCCGGCACTGAAAAAGCCAGCGTCAGGGCCAGCAGAAGCGCTGCTGTTTTTTTGACCATTTCTCATCACTCCCAAAAAAAGAAAGACCGTTTCAGACGTAAATCTGGAACGGTCAGCGTCAATGTCCCTGTTTCTTAAAAATGATCTCATCCTCATAGATCAGACCCAGCTTTTCGCGGGCCAGATCCTCAATAAAGGCATCCGATTTCAGGTATTCGATCTTCTCAAGGATGACCTCCTGATTCTTTTCCTCATCGGCGATCTGCTCGACGATCTCTTCCTTCATTTGCTGATATGCGGCGATCTCCTGCCCGGCCTGCCAGGTTTTAAACCACAGGGCACCGCAGATGATCAGACACAAGATCATAATAATACCCACACTCGTTGAGTGTGCGGACTTTTTTCGACGTTTCCTGAAAGGAATACTGCCGTCCTTTTTGTTCATATGACATCACCTGGTTTCGACTTTTATTTTCTTACTATCTATCTTAACAAGTGTAGAACAAAATAGCAAGAAAAAAATTGTCTACATATTCAAAAAGGCCGCAGATTCCTTCTTGCCCCTGTAAAAACAGGGTTTTGAGCGTGTTACAGATACTTGAAAAGGTCCTTGGCTTCTTCCTTCCGGGTCGTTTCCGCCACATCCATGACTTCCACCTTCACACTCCGGGTGCCAAAGCCGATCTCGATCACATCGCCCACCTTGACGTTGGTGCCGGCCTTGGCAGGTTTGCCATTGACCATGACACGGCCGGCGTCGCAGGCCTCATTGGCTACGGTCCGACGTTTGATCAGCCGGGAAACCTTCAGATATTTATCAAGCCGCATTCTCTCACCACCTTAAAAAGGGGATTCCCTTCCGGAAATCCCCAGTCATTTCATTCAGCAAAACACAATTAAGCGTTGACAGCGTCCTTTAAAGCCTTGCCGGCCTTGAACTTCGGAGCCCTGGATGCCGGAATGGTAATCGGCTTCTTGGTCTGCGGATTTCTGCCTGTTCTCTCCGGTCTCTCGGAAATTTCGAAAGTACCGAAGCCAACCAGCTGAACCTTCTCGCCCTTAACAAGCTCTTCTGTAACAACATCTACAAATGCCTTTAAAGCCTTTTCAGCATCAACTTTCTTAATACCTGCACTCTCAGCAACTGCTGTGATCAATTCTGCCTTGTTCATTCTAATTCCTCCTCTGATATTTCTATCACTTCTTGCATTTCGGCCTGCCGCCTGCGACTGTCTTCTCCCCAGTGCCGGTCCTTTCGGCAATGCCGTCAAATCTATTTATATACGCTAAATCCCACTTTGTCAAGGTTTTTTGCGCTTTCCGGGGCTTTTATCCCCTTTTTATCATGTAAAATTCATACAAAAAAACCTGCCGCCTGTTTTTTCGAAAATGGAGAAAAAGGCCGCAGCGCAAAGCTGCGGCCTTTTGGATTTTAAGGGTCAGATACGCATCAGTTGATGGTTCTCTTGACATAAGAAGTATGAAGAACTTCGTGGGCCTTATGGCTGCCCGGTTTGCCGAAGTACTCTTCATAGAGCTTCTTGATGGAGGGATTTTCATGAGACTTACGGATCGCCTTGGCCGCGTCATTCTTATAGAGGACGGAGGCCCTGATTCCGCGGACATCCGTGAAATTGCGGACGCTGCCGCGAACCTGCGGCTGGCCGCCGCCGTTGACGCAGCCGCCCGGACAGCCCATGATCTCGATGAAGTGGTAGCTGGCTTCGCCTGACTTCACTTTCTCCAGAAGCTTACGGGCACATCCGAGACTGGAGGCTACGGCAACCTTGACTTCCAGACCTGCCACATTGTAGCTGGCTTCCTTGATGCCTTCGGTACCGCGGACATCTGTGAAATCCAGCTGATCCAGTTCCTCACCGGTCAGGACTTCAACTGCTGTACGCAGGGCTGCTTCCATAACACCGCCGGTAGCGCCGAATATGACGCCTGCGCCGGTGGACTCACCCAGCGGATCGTCGAAGGTCTCATCCGGAAGCTGGTTGAAAATGATACCGGCCTTCTTGATCATACGGGCCAGTTCACGGGTCGTTAAAGCGATATCCACATCCGGGACACCTGCCGCGTTCTGGTCGTCTCTGCCAATCTCAAACTTCTTGGCTGTACAGGGCATGACACTGACACTGACGATCTTCGCCGGGTCAATACCCATCTTCTCAGCATAGTAGGTCTTTAAGGTCGCACCGAACATCTGCTGCGGAGATTTGCAGGTAGACAGATTTTCTGTCATATCCGGGAAATAATGCTCACAGTACTTGATCCAGCCCGGAGAACAGGATGTGATCATGGGCAGGACGCCGCCGTTCTGGATACGCTCAATCAGCTCATTGGCCTCTTCCATGATGGTCAGGTCAGCCGCGAAATCTGTATCGAAGACACGGTCAAAGCCCAGACGCCTTAAAGCTGCAGCCATTTTGCCTTCTACATCGGTTCCCATGGGAAGACCGAATTCCTCGCCCAGACCTGCACGCACACTGGGTGCTGTCTGAACGACAACATATTTATCGGGATCCGCCAGAGCGTCAAATACCTGCTGGGTGCAGTCCTTCTCGTAAAGGGCGCCGGTGGGACAGACAGCGATACACTGACCGCAGGAGACACAGCTGGTCGCTGCCAGATCCATGTCAAAGGCGGTGCCGATATAGCTGGCGAAACCACGGGCATTGGGACCGATCACGCCGATACCCTGCACGTTTTCACAGGCGGCCACACAGCGGCGGCAAAGGATACATTTGCTGTTGTCGCGGACCATGTGGGCTGCGGATGTATCCAGCATGGACGGGGTCTGCTCGCCGACGTAGAAGTTCTCGTCCTCTACACCAAGCTCGAAGCACAGCTGACGCAGCTCACAGTTGCCGCTGCGGACACAGCTGAGACACTCTTTCCTGTGGTTGGACAGGAGCAGCTCCAGTGTTTTCTTACGGGACTCCATGACCTTGGGAGTGTTGGTCCAGACTTCCATACCCGGATTGATCGGGTAGACACAGGACGCGACCAGAGACCTTGCGCCTTTGACCTCGACGACACACATACGACAGGCACCGATCTCATTGATCTCCTTCAGGTAGCACAGCGTCGGAATATCAATATGTGCCAGCCTGGCAGCCTCCAGAATCGTGGAGCCGGCAGGAGCACTTACTTCAATACCATTGATTTTGATTGTAATGTTTTCCATGTTCTGCTCCTCCATTATCTCTTGTAGACCGCGCCGAAACGACACTGCTCGATACAGGTACCGCACTTGATACACTTATCCTGCTCGATCACATGCGGCTCCTTGATCTTGCTGATGATGGCGCCGGTCGGACAGTTACGGGCGCAAAGAGTACAGCCCTTACATTTGTCGGGATCGATCTGGAAGGACAGAAGGCTCTTACAGACACCTGCGGGACAGCGTTTGT
>CADAIF010000037.1 GCA_902787905.1 uncultured Lachnospiraceae bacterium | reverse complement strand
CGTAGGCGGCGCGGGTCGCAATTTTACCTGCCATTTCAATTCTCCTCCAATTCTTTGATTTTCGCTTCGAGCTCAGCCTTGGCCTGGGCAAACTGCTCGTCGTTGGGAGCCTTGCCGTGCCAGCCGGCCTGATTCTCCATAAAGGAGACGCCCTTGCCCTTGACACTCTTCGCGATAATGGCTGTGGGTACGCCCTTGATGCCCCTGGCCTCGTTAAAGGCCGCTGCCAGCGCATTAAAATCATGGGCATCCACATCAGAGATCACGTGGAAATTAAAGGCCTCAAACTTTTTATCAATGGGATAAGGCGAACAGACATCAGCGATATTACCATCGATCTGCAGGCCGTTATTATCAACGATCACACAGAGATTATCCAGCTTTCTGTGACCGGCAAACATGGCCGCCTCCCAGATCTGGCCTTCCTGGATCTCGCCGTCGCCCAGCAGGGCGTAGGTACGGTAGCTGTCCCCGGTCAGTTTGGCGGAAAGTGCCATGCCGACGGCTGCGGAAAGGCCCTGGCCCAGAGAACCCGAGGACATATCCACACCCGGGATATGCTTCATATCCGGATGGCCCTGCAGATAGGAACCGATATGACGCAGCGTCAGCATATCTTCCACAGGGAAGAAACCCCGCATGCCCAACGTGGCATAAAGGCCGGGAGCCGTGTGACCCTTGGAAAGGACAAAGCGGTCTCTGTCAGCTTTTTTGGGATCCTTCGGATCAATATTCATCTCCTCGAAGTAAAGATAGGTAAAGATATCCGCCGCGGATAAGGAACCGCCCGGGTGACCGGCCTTGGCCGAATGAACACCCCGGATGATCCATTTACGGACTTCATTCGATGTTTTTTTCAACTCAATTACATCCATCTGTCAACCTCTTTTCTTTTGTACATTTCACTCCGGCAATGCCGGATACCTCCGTTTACAATATAGCATAAATACACTCTGATTAAAACACGTGGGCCGCAAAAAAGTCACTTTTCCGCCGGATCATCTCATCGGTACGTTCGATATAATCTTTAACGCTTTTCACATTTTCCACCCGCTCGATCCTTACGCCCTCATCGGAAGGCAGGACGAACTTGGAAGAGGCCCCTGTACCCAGGGCCAGAATGGACTGCTTCTCTTCCATGATCAGGATATTGTAAAGGCCTTCACAGCCGTACCGGGCATAACCCACATTTTCCAGGTTGCCGGCAATGTTCTTCTGCCGGTAAAGATAATAGGGCCGGGCGCCGATCTTTGCCGCCCCCTCCCGGCTGATCCGGATCATCCGGTTGACCTCATCGGCAGGGGCCACAGGGAAGAGCTCCCGGTTCTGATTGAGGAAGGCAGCCCTTTTAAGGGCCAGGGAATGGACGGTCACACTGGCCGGGTTCAGACGTGTCACAGCCTCCATGGTCCTTTCCATATGCACATGAGTCTCTCCGGGAAGTCCCGCGATCAGATCCATATTGATATTGTCAAAACCGGCCGCAACGGCCTGGCCATAGGCCCGGATCACATCCTCCGTGCTGTGCCGGCGTCCGATCAGGTCCAGGGTCTCCTGATTCATGCTCTGGGGATTAATGGAGATCCGGTCCACACCGTGATCCTTGATCACCTTCAGCTTCTCCGGCGTGATACTGTCCGGCCGCCCGGCTTCCACGGTCTTTTCCCTGGCCTTCGACAGATCAAAATGCTTCTCAATGGCCGAAAGCAGCCGGTCCATCTGACAGGGAGATAAAGATGTAGGCGTTCCGCCGCCCATATAAAAGGTCACCGGATAACGGTCCGGGAAAAAGCCGGCACAGGCCTCGATCTCCCGGATCAGGGCGTCGATGTAGGCATCCACCTGATCCTGCCAGACCTTGAGCGGATATGAAGAGAAGGAACAGTAGGCACAGATGGAGGGACAAAAGGGAATCCCCACATACAGACTGTAGGAATGATCGTAATCGAGCCCTGCAAGGACACGCCGCTCATTGTCCGCCACGTCTACGCACAGGCCGGCCTTCTCCTCAGAAGCCAGATACTTATCCGTCAGATGCGCCACGATCTCCTCACGGCCTTTGCCCTGCTCCAGCATCTCCATGGCCAGCTTTGTGGGCCGGATGCCCGTCAGGGTCCCCCAGGGCAGAGTGACATTGGTATAGGCGGATAAAAGACCGTAGGTCAGGCGTTTCACCTGGTTTCTGGCCAGCTTGTAATCCTGAAGGCTGCAGGGGGCCTCTCCTTCCCGCCGGTTCCCTTCCCGGTCTTCAAAGACCATACGGACGCAGCCCGGCGCATAGGACACCGTTAATCTGTGGGACCATTCCGGGGCGGAAAGAAGGATCTTCTCCCCGTAAAAAAAGGCCATGAGCAGGGCGCGTATATCATTTTCATAATCCATCTGATCCATGCACAGTGAGATCATGAATGCCTCCTTTAAAGAAAAAATCCGCCCTGAAAAGCGTGGGCCTTTCATGCCCGCGTTTTACAGGCGGATCAGATGTTAATATCCTTTGAAGCTTACTGCAGGAAAGGATTATGCTGTTTCTCAAATCCGATATTGGTCACACCCTCATGTCCCGGATAGACCACCACATCATCCGGCAGGACAAAGAGCTTCTCCTTAATGGACCTGACCAGGACAGACATACTGCCTGTGGGGAAATCCGTACGGCCGATACTGCAGTTAAAAAGCGTATCCCCGCTGAAAAGGACCTTTTCATCCGGAATGTAAAAACAGCAGCCGCCCCTGGTATGCCCCGGCGTATGGTAAACAATGATATGAAAACCGGCCAGCTCCAGGGTATCCCCGTCCTTCAGATAAAAATCCGCTTCCGACACATAACGGGCGCCGATCATGTTACTCATGTTCAGGCGGACGCTTTTTAAGACCTCTTCTTCATCTTCATGGGCATAGACCGGAAGATCCAGGGAGGCCTTCAGCTCATTCACAGCCATGATGTGATCGAAATGACCGTGGGTCAGCAGGATAGCCACAGGCTGCAGCTGATTCTGACGCAGGTAGCTTTCGATCCCCGCGGCCTGGTCGGCCGGGTCGATCAGCAGGGCTTCTTTGGTGTCTTTATTCACAGCGATATAGAAATTGGTCCCGACAGGACCGAGCGTAAATGCTCTGATATCCATTTTCTGCATATGGGCTCCTTAATGGCTTAACCCGTGGTACGGGTGATGTCATAGACGCAGTCCAGCTGACGGAGTTTCTCTATGATCTTATTCAGTTCCTGTTTACTCTTGACGTCAAAGGCGACACTGATGGTCGCTGTCTGATTCCTGCCCGACCGGCTGGACATGGCCGTCACATTGATCTCCTTCTCCGAGAAGACCTGGGCGATCTGGATCAGCACACCGACACCGTCATAGACATAGATGTTCAGTTCTGCCTTGTAGAGGCCGCCGGCCTTATCGCCGTCCTGCCATTCAGCATCGATCAGGCGATGGCGCTCGGACTCGGATAAATGGAGCATATTCACACAGTCTGTCCTGTGGATGGATACGCCCCGGCCCCGGGTGATAAATCCCACGATCTCGTCACCGGGCACAGGATTGCAGCACTTGGAAAAACGGACGGCAACATCATCGATCCCCCGGACCGTGATCCCGCTCTTGCCCTTGCTGCGGTGGATCTCACTCTCGGAGGGTCTGGTCTTTGACTGACCGCCCTCACCGTTGACCTGCTGCAGAAGCTGCCTGTCTGTCATTTCCCGGGCCTGCTTACGCTTGTATTCCTCGACCATCTTATTGATGACCTGGCCCTCTTTCAGGCCGCCGTGACCCACGGCCGCGCAGACAGCGTCCCAGTCCCTGAAACCGTATTTATGGATCACCTTTTCCATAAATTCCGGCTTCATGATATTGGCGATGACGATACCCTTGGCTTTACAGTATTTCTCCAGCTGGTCCTTGCCGCGGACGATATTATCCTCCTTGAACTCGGTCTTGAACCACTGATTGATCTTATTTCTGGCCTGGGCACTCTTGACGATCCCCAGCCAGTCACGACTGGGGCCCTTGGAGTTGGCGGAGGTCAGAACCTCCACACGGTCGCCGTTCTTGATCTCATAATCAATGTTGACCAGCTTTCCGTTGACCCTGGCGCCGACCATTTTATTACCTACGGCCGAATGGATACTGTAGGCGAAATCGATGGGCGTGGAACCGGTGGGCAGTGTCTTGACATCGCCTGCCGGTGTAAAGCAGTAAACACTGTCCGAGAAGAGATTCAGGTCGTTCTTAAGCAGACTCATGAACTCCCGGTTGTCGGACATGTCCCGCTGCCACTCAAGGATCTGACGCAGCCAGGTCAGCTTGGCCTCCTCGGAGTTCTCAATGTTCTTGGCATTGGGATCCTCCTTATATTTCCAGTGGGCCGCGATACCGTACTCAGCCGTACGGTGCATGTCAAAGGTCCGGATCTGGATCTCGAAGGGCTGGCCGGTGGGACCGATCAGTGTCGTATGCAGAGACTGGTACATATTGGGCTTGGGCATGGCAATATAATCCTTGAACCTGCCCGGTATCGGCTTGTACATTTCATGGATCAGGCCCAGAGCCGCGTAACAGTCCTTCACGGAATCGACAATGATACGGACGGCAAAAAGATCATAAATCTCATCCAGTGTCTTGTCCTGATTCACCATCTTACGGTAGATGCTGAAAAAGTGCTTGACACGGCCGTTGACCTCACAGTGGATGCCGCTGCGGATCATCTGCTGCCTGACTTCCTCGACGATCTCCTCGACGAAAGCCTCTCTCTCACTGCGCTTCAGATTGATCTGCCGGGCCAGGTCATAGTAGACATCCGGCTCCAGATAGCGCAGGGACAGATCGTCCAGCTCCGTTTTGATCTTGGAAATACCGAGACGCTGGGCGATAGGCGCGTAAATATCCAGCGTTTCCCTTGCCTTCTCCTTCTGCTTCTCGGGTTTCATGTATTTGAGGGTCCGCATATTATGCAGACGGTCGGCCAGCTTGATCAGAATGACACGGATATCCTTGGCCATGGCCAGAAACATTTTTCTCAGACTTTCCGCCTGGATCTCCATTTTATCACTGGAGTAGGATAACTGGCCGATTTTTGTGACACCGGAGACGATCAGGGCGATCTCGGAATTAAACTCCCGGGCGATATCCTCTTCCGTCATGATGGTGTCCTCCACCACATCGTGCAGCAGACCGCCCACGATGGTCTCCTTGTCCAGCTCCAGGTCCGCCAGGATCAGCGCCACGCACAGGGGGTGGATGATATAGGGCTCGCCGGACTTGCGCTTCTGGTCCTTATGGGCCTCATAGGCAATACGGTAAGCCTTTTCAATCATACTGATGTCGTCTGAAGGATGATATTCCCTCAGCTTCCGGATCAGCCGGTCATAGAGCACCGAGGGCTCTTCAAAATCCTGGGTATGGATCAGTTCGCGCTCCTCGACCTCCTCGAAGCTATCGTTATTCTTTTTATTCTCATCCTTCATAAACATCACTGCCTTGTAACTTAATTATTTGCCTTCATATATGATAGCCGAATCGATATCGATATCAGAAAAACGCTCACGGCCCTTTAGTCCTGCAAGCTCCAGAAGGAAGACCATTTTTACAACCTTTCCGCCCAGACGTTCCACAAGCCTGATAATGGCTTCGGTGGTGCCGCCGGTAGCGATAAGATCATCGATAATGACTACGCGCTGGCCCGGTTTGATGGCGTCCTTATGGATTTCGATGGTGGCTGTGCCGTATTCCAGATCATAGGTCTCGCTGATGGTCTCACAGGGCAGTTTGCCCTTCTTCCTGACCGGGACAAAGCCCTTATGCAGATTGTAAGCAATGGGCATACCGAAGATGAAGCCTCTGGATTCGGGACCCAGAACAACATCAAAATCAACATCCTTCAGGAAACCCTGCATTTCATCAATGGCCAGATGCAGGCCGTCCGAGTCCCGGATCACAGTGGTGATATCCCTGAAGATAATGCCCGGCTCCGGGTAATCCGGAATACTTCTTACGTACTCTTTAAGCTCTTTCATAGCTTTTAAGCTCCTTTTCTTTCATCAATAAGATTCGACATTCTGACTATCAGATAAATGTCATTATAACTCAGCTTGCCTTTAAAGAAAAGTCTTATTTCGATAATTAGCCTTCAAAAAATTGCCTGAATACCACAGAATCCGCCAGAAGCATCTTCTTGCCTCCGATCAGGCGGCAGTCGAAATAAGGGCCGGACTGGGAAATATCCAACAGACCCAGCTCTTCAAAAACAGCCAGGCCCAGGAGAAAGGCTCTCGTGTGGGCTTTCTCTCCGCCCTTGGAAAGGCAGGTCAGCTTCGCCCTGTCCAGGCGGAAAAGGGCCTGGTTTCCCGAGGGCGAACGCCGGGCCAGGTTCCGCAGATAAAGATAGACCTCCCTGCAGACCTCTTTGGGGACAGGCGCATTACCCTCACAGGCATCCAGAAAATCCCCGGCCGTGTGCCTGAGGCCGAAAAGGATCAGCAGCCTTTCCACATCCTCAGACATCTGTCCGTGAACATCCTGAATATACAGCTGGGGGTACACCTGGCCGCCGTAATGATTCAGATTTCCCGCGCCGACCACGGTCACCTTTTCCGAAGGATAGTAAAAATCACGGAAAGATGCCTTCTTAAACCCGATGAAGGTCAGCCCTCCCCGGCCCGCGCCCATTTTCATACGCAGGGTCTGTCTGTCCTGACCGATGGCAGACACCTCTGACAGGGTGCCTTCCACAGCGATGACCGGCTCCGGCATCTCCTGTCCGAAAGGGGCCATCTTTTCCATATTCTCTATAAAGGACGTGGTCACTTCTTCAGGGGAAACGACCAGCTCCGGATGCAGGACCGGCACCATAAGCCCCGTCGGCATATGGTCCTTGGCATAGGCATTCAGACGGCGGAAAAGCTCCGGCACATCCTCTTCCTTCAGGGTCATACCGGCCGCAGCCGCGTGACCGCCGAAACGGATCATCAGGTCCGCGCAGCTTTTCAGGGCTTCAAAAAGATTAAAACCGTCGATACTCCTTGCAGACCCCTTGGCGATCCCGTCCTCGACCGACAGGATGATATTGGGCCGGTAATACATATCCTTGATCCTGGAAGAGACAATGCCGATCACCCCGTGGTGCCAGCCCTTGCCGGCTGTCACGATGATCCTGCTGTTTTTGATCTCCGGATCCCCCTCGATGGCTGCCGTGACCTGGTCCAGGATTTCCTGCTCCATGGCCTTGCGGGCCTCATTCTCCTCATTCAGCGCCGCGGCGATCCTTTCCGCTTCCTCCGGATCTGTGGTGGTGAAAAGCCTGACGCCCCGGGAGGCATCTCCCATACGGCCGCCGGCATTGAGACGCGGCGCCAGCGTAAAGCCGATATGATCCGCTTTCAGGGGCCGGTCCGCTTTTAAACCGGCTGCGGTCATCAGGGCCTTAATGCCCAGACCTCTGGGATTCGCCAGGAGCTTTAAGCCCTCACGGACGATCAGGCGGTTCTCATCCAGAAGGGGAACAACATCCGCCACCGTGCCGATGGCTGCCAGCTCGATATAGGGGGCTCTGTCAAAATCATAACCCAGACGCATGCTCAGCGCCCAGGCCAGCTTATAGGCCACGCCGCATCCGGCCAGCAGACGAAAAGGCGCTGTCTCCCCGGGCTGCCGGGCATCCACCACAGCTTCAGCCCTGGGCAGATGGTCCAGGCACTCGTGGTGGTCTGTCACCACGATCTCCATCCCCAGTTCATAGATCAGTTCACATTCTTTTTCGGCCGTGATCCCTGTATCCACGGAGATGATCAGATGGGTGCCCCTGTCGGCGATGGCCCTGACCGCATCCGCGTTCAGGCCATAGCCCTCCGTCAGCCGGTCCGGCAGATAATAATCCGCCGACACGCCGATGCTCTTAAAATACAGAAGCAGAATGCTGGTGGCCGTGATGCCGTCCACATCGTAATCACCGTAGATGGTGATCTTCTCTCCGGACCTGACCGCCCGGAGGATACGGTCCACAGCCCGGTCCATATCCTTCATAAGGAAGGGATCGTAAAGCCCTGACAGGTCACCCTCCAGAAAACGCGCGGCCTCAGACGCGGACCTGACGCCCCGGGCATTCAGAAGCCTGCAGAAATTTACATCATACCCCGTCTCCCGGGACAGGGCCAGGGCGTCAGCCTTTGCCGACTCCCGCTTTTCCCAGCGTTGATATAAAGGCAGCATATGCCCTCCTTTCTGAAAATAACAAAGGGAGCTGTCAAGAAACACAGCTCCCTTAAAGATCAGATCATATCAAATCAGCCCTGCTTCTTCGCAGATGCTTTTTTGTCGGCGCCGCCCTTCATCAGGCACCAGAGGGTACCGGTGATGAAGACGGATGAGAAGGTACCGCCGATAATACCCACCGCCATGGGAAGCGCGAACTCCCTGATGGAGGTGACACCGAGCAGGAAGAGCACCACAACCATGATCAGAGTGGTCAGGGAAGTATTGATGCTTCGAGACAGGGTCTGGCTGATACTGGTATTGACGATATCCCTTGCGGACGCGCCGGCCATTACCTTCAGATTCTCACGGATACGGTCGAAAATGACGATGGTCGCGTTGATGGAATAACCGACAATGGTCAGCATGCAGGCAATAAAGGTTGTACCTACCGGGATCCTGATGACCGCGTAGATCATCAGAGTGACCAGAATATCATGGATCAGGGCGATCACGGCACTGGCGCCGAAACGCATATCCCTGAAACGGATCCAGATGTAAAGCAGGATGCAGATAGTCGCGATGATCACGGATGAAACCGCGTCAGAACGCATCTCGCCACTGACGGTACCGCTGATATTCTCTTCCGTAATGGCATCCGCTTCATTAATACCATAGGTCTCACAGAGAGCAGTCTTGACTGCGTCTCGCTCAGCGACTGAAAGGATCGGGGTCTTGATGACCACTTCATTGGTACCGGTCACCTTCTGGAACTGGGTATCCGTGGTATTGGCATAGGTCTGGAAGATCTCCTTCAGGTCTTCCTCATCCTGACCCGGAACTTCCATTTCCTCATTTAGAACAACGGTCATGGCTGTACCGCCGGTGAAATCCAGGCTGTAATTCAGGGCCCTGCTTCCCCTGGAAGCATTGACGCCCATGGAGATAAAGCCGATCAGGATCACAATAACGGCGATCACATAGGTGATCTTCTTCATGCCGAAGAAGTCTCTGACTTTGGCAGCCTTCTGTCTGCCGTAGTATTTCTCATCCTTAAAGCCCAGACCGTAGAGGGCCAGCAGCACCAGTCTGGTGATCAGAAGGGCTGTGAACATGGAAAGGATGATACCAAGTGACAGAGTGATGGCGAAGCCTCTGATCGTACCGGTACCCTTGACATAAAGGATCACAGCCGCGATCAGGGTCGTGATATTACCATCCAGGACAGCGGACAGGGCCTTGCTGAAACCAGTCTTGATAGCTTCACGCACATTTTTGCCTGCCGCGATCTCCTCACGGATACGGGTAAAGATAATGACATTGGCATCCACGGCCATACCGATGGTCAGGATGATACCGGCCATACCGGGAAGGGTCAGGGTAATATCCAGACCATTCAGGAAACACATCAGGGAAGTGACGTAAAGGCCGAGAGCGATCGCTGCGGCGACACCCGGGATCCAGTACATCACGATCATGAAGAGCATGACGATGATCAGGCCGATGATACCGGCCATCAGAGCCTTCTGGACAGCCTCATCGCCCATTTTTGCACTGACGACCTTGGAGCTGATCTCTGTCAGACCCAGCTTCAGCTTACCGGCACGGATAGTTGTTGCCAGAGAATCCGCGGATTCATAAGTGAAATTACCCTCGATCACACACTGACCGTTGGTGATGGCCTGGTTAACGGTAGGTGCGCTGATGACCTTGCCGTCATAGATGATGTAGATGGGCTTGCCCACATTTCTTGTGGTCGCGTCGGCAAAAGCCCTGGTACCCTCATCACTGAACATCAGGGAAACCACATACTCTGTGTTGCCGTATTCATCCGGCTGTGTGCCGACAGAGGCACTCACGATACTGTCGCCGTTCAGAACCTCAAAGTAACCGTCCAGAACCTCTTCGCCTGTGGCTTCATCACCGGCACCCTCACAGAAACTGATGGTACCGGGATTGCCCAGTTCGGAAAGAATAGCCTCGGCATCATATACACCCGGGATATCTACATTGATACGGTTCAGACCCTGCTGATAGACCTCAGCCTCAGTACTGTAAACCTCAACTCTCTGCTGGAGCTTGTAGATGGTATCACCCATATCCTCAGCTGACGGTGAAGCCTCATCCGCTTCATAGGTGATGTTGACACCGCCGGCCAGGTCCAGGCCCAGCTTAATGTTCTCTGCACGGCCGATACGCTCTTTTCCGAAGCCAACAGCCGTTACGTACAGACACGCCGCGATCATGGCGATGATCACGATCAGTGTCACTGCACTCAGTTTTTTGCTTTTCATGCTTCCTCTTGTCCTCCTTGATCAGCTTCCGCTGCTTTTATCATGATCGCGCATTCCACACGCTTACGCATCAGCTCACAGCCGATGTCATAGGCATCCGTGATGGAATGGTGAAAATTCCAGGCATTGGCAGCGCAGCCGCCGCTGCAGTAGAACCTGGCAAAACATTCCCTGCATTTATCCTTGGCATAGACATTGCAGAGTTTGAACTCGTCACGGATATCCGTCCGTTTGACGCCGTCCCAGACATTACCCATAAGGAATTCATCCTGACCGACAAACTGATGGCAGGGATAAAGATCTCCCCAGGGCGTGACCGCCAGATATTCCGTGCCGGAACCGCAGCCTGACAGACGCTTGGCCACACAGGGACCGCCCTCCAGATCGATCATGAAATGGAAGAAATTAAAATGCCTGCCCTCACGGTTTCTCTTCACGATTTCCTGAGCCAGCCTGTCATACTCCTCACAGAGCACAGGCACGTCCTCCTCCCGGATCGCGTAGGGCTCATCCGGCGGAGCAACTACAGGTTCCACAGAGATCTGCTTAAAGCCCCGGTCCGCAAGACTCAGGACATCCTGTGAGAAATCCAGATTGTAGTGGGTAAAGGTTCCCCTGACATAATACCTGTTCTGGCCCCTGCTCTCGGCAAATTTCTCAAATTTGGGCATGACCAGATCATAACTGCCCCGGCCGTTCCTGAAGGGACGCATCCGGTCATGGACCTCCGGCCGGCCGTCCACACTGAGAACGACATTGGCCATTTCCTTATTGCAGAACTCCATGATCTCATCATTAAGCAGCACGCCATTGGTGGTCAGAGTGAAACGGAAATTTTTATCGTGGATCTTTTCCTGCTCCCTGCCGTATGCAACCAGACGTTTGACAACGTCCCAGTTCATGAGCGGCTCTCCGCCGAAAAAGTCCACTTCCAGATTTCTTCTGTTCCCGGAGGAAGCGATCAGGAAGTCCAGGGCCTGTTTGCCCACTTCCCAGCTCATGATGGCCCTGCGGCCGTGATATTCGCCCTCCTCGGCGAAACAGTACTTACAGGCAAGATTACAGTCATGGGCGATGTGCAGGCACAGGGCCTTGACAACCGTCTTGCGCTGTTTGAAATCCATGACATAGTTTTTATAGATATCTTCTGTAAAAAGAGTTTCTTCCTCTATCAGCTGACCGATCTCCTCGAAAGCCTCGTCGATATCCGCCCTGGGATAAAGCGCCGACAATTCCCGGGTGATGGTCTCACGGTCCGCACTCTGGTATCTTTCGATCACATCGTACACAACATCGTCCACAACGTGGATGGCACCGCTGTTAACGTCCATAACGATATTGTAACCGTTGTTTTTATATTGATGTATCACTAAATAAAACTCCTAACGGACTTCGGAGGGCCTTAAGCCTTCCGGACACACAAACAAAGCGGACAGGTCCGCTTTCTTTCATAAAAAACAGTTTCAAAAGATGCATTACATGAATGAGCAGCGATTTAGTTCTCCTAAACCGCTGCCCGATCGTGTTTATATCTCAGCAATCAGGAACAATATGGATCTTTTTAAAAAGATCTTATTTATTGTTCTCGCAGCTCTGGTTGCCTACTGTGCAGGAAGTCTTGCATGCAGACTGACAGGAAGTCTGGCACTCGCCGCAGCCACCCTTGACCATGCTGTCTTTCATTGATCTCGTATTCAGTGTTTTGATACGCTTCATATTCAGGATCCTCCTTTGATTATAATTCAATTAAG
>CADAIF010000036.1 GCA_902787905.1 uncultured Lachnospiraceae bacterium | reverse complement strand
ATGAAGACGATCCGGACGCCCCTGCATGACCATGTCAGAAAAAACAGGGACTGGTCCAATACGCAGGCGGTATTCCGCTTTGCCATCATCCAGATCGCCATATCCGTATTCTTCCTGTTCATTATAAAAGGAATGTAACGAAGGAAGGAGACAGGGGAGTGATATGATCCCCTGTCTCCTTCCTCTTATTTATAAAATGCCTTGAAGGCCTGGTAGGCTTCGTATACATCCAGTTTGGAGACGATTTCCATAGGCGCGTGCATGGACATGACCGGGACGCCCAGGTCCACGACGTCGATGTTCAGATGTGCCACAAACTGGGCGACTGTGCCGCCGCCGCCTTCATCGACCTTGCCCAGCTCGCCGGCCTGCCAGTATACGCCGGCCTTTTCCATGGTATGGATGACCTTGTACATGGTCTCCGCGCTGGCGTCACTGGAACCGCTCTTGCCTCTGGCGCCGGTGTATTTGGTAAGCACACAGCCCTTGCCGAGATAGCAGGAATTGCCCGGTTCATAGACATCCGGGAAGGTGGGATCAAAGGCTGCGCTGACATCGGAGGAGAGGCAGAGGGAATTCTTTACCACATCCTTGTAATTGACGCCGGCGTTCTCAGCCAGATATTCGATAAAGTGACGGACATAGTCGGAATTTAAACCGGTGTTGCCCACGGAACCGATCTCCTCTTTATCTGTCAGGACGGTCACTGTGGTGTGGGCCGGTTTTTTCGTGTCGATCTCCGCACGGAGGGCCGGGTAAGCGCAGACCCTGTCGTCATGGCCGGTGGCCGCGATCAGGCTGCGGTCAAAACCGACATCCCTGGCGGTGCCTGCAGCGACCAGCTCCAGCTCAGCCCGGTAAAAGTCGGCCTCGGTAATGCCGTACTTGTCATGCATCAGGGACAGGGCCATGAGCTTGACGGGCTCCTTGATATCCTCATCCGGATAGGGCAGGGCGCCGACCACAATGTTGAGCTCCTCACCCTTGATGCCTTCACCCAGCTTGCGGGTATTCTGAGTGGCGGCCAGATGGGGCAGGAGGTCACTGATGTAGAAGACGGGATCCTCGGGATCGTCACCGATGCGGATGGTGACCGCGTCGCCGTTTTTCTTATAGACAACGCCGTGCAGGGACAGGGGAATGGTGGCCCACTGGTATTTACGGATACCGCCGTAGTAATGGGTCTTGAAATAGGCGATATCATTCTTCTCATAAAGGGGTGTGGGTTTGAGATCCAGTCGCGGGCAGTCAATGTGGGCCGCATTCATGCGGATGCCCTCTGTCAGCGGCTTTTTGCCGAAGGTCGCGGCGATGACCGCCTTGCCCCGGTTGTTCATATAGACCTTGTCGCCGGCCTTGTACCCGGCTGCCGGATCAAAGACCTGATAGCCGGCCTCCTCCAGCTGGCGGACAGCTTCGGAGACGCATTCACGCTCGGTCTTGGCATTGTTCAGAAAGGCCTTGTAGGGCTCGCAGAAAGCGAAGGCTTCCCTGACACGGTCCGGGTCCTTCATGGCGATGGACGGAAAGCTGAAGGTGAGTTTGTCCTGCAGCTGTTTACCTGTGGATTTTTTTGATGATGACATGATCATCCCTCCTGATTTATAGATTTACTTTAAAAGCTCCTGGATGCGCTCGATGGTCATGATGACCGCCTCGTCGATAAAGGACTGCAAAGGACCGTTGGATAAGGTCGCGATCCGGGTTTCGCAGTTATCGAAGGGGATCAGGATACGGCGGGCGCTGCTGCTCCCGATGGCCACGGCCATGGCGGGGGTAAGCTCTCCGAGAATAGCATTGGCGACGACGATGGCCACGACACCCACGATGATGTCCGAACGGCCGGCGTTGAAGATGATGGCGTTTTCGCCGGTAGCGCCGTCCGTGGCGCCTCCCTTAAGCATGTTGGAGGTGGCCAGAGAGTTGGTGCCCAAAGCCCTTACCGTCACCGGCAGGTTTTTAGGAAGAACAGCGGTCAGAGCCTGAATATACTGGCGGCCGATGCCGCCGCCCTGCCCGTCGATCACACTGACGAGTATTTTATCTTTACGCATGGTTTTTCTCTCCTGTCAAATTTGCCTGCAGTATCTTTCAGTATAGACTAAAAACGCATTCTTTGCAATCATTTCAGCGAAGCGCTTGCACCTGTCTCTTTAAAATGGTATAGTGATAAATCATAGACATGACACTTTTTGTTGTATGAAACAGGAGGACCTAATGATCACTTTAATGGAACACGGTGCCTATCTTTTAAACGGCACTGAGATCATCGAAGATATTCCGGAAAATGCCGGGGCTCTGGCTGCGAAGCTGGGAAAGGCGCCGGATCAGAAGGCTGCCAGGCAGGAGACCATGGCCTGGAACATTCTTAAAAACCATAACCAGTCGGGAAATATGGAGCAGCTGAAGCTTAAGTTTGACAAGCTGGCTTCTCACGATATCACCTATGTGGGCATCATCCAGACAGCCAGGGCCAGCGGCCTGGAAAAATTCCCCATCCCCTATGCCCTGACCAACTGCCACAACAGTCTGTGCGCAGTCGGCGGCACCATTAATGAGGATGATCACATGTTTGGTCTGACCTGTGCCCAGAAGTACGGCGGCATCTATGTTCCGCCTCATCAGGCAGTCATCCACCAGTTTGCCCGTGAAATGATGGCCGTCTGCGGCGGCATGATCCTGGGCTCTGACAGCCACACCCGTTACGGCGCACTGGGCACCATGGCGATCGGTGAGGGCGGCGGCGAGCTGGCCAAACAGCTTCTGGGGAGAACCTACGATATCAACATGCCGGAAGTGATCGGTATCTATATGAAGGGCGAGCCCGTGAAGGGTGTCGGTCCTCAGGACGTGGCCCTGGCCATCATCGGCGCGGTCTTCTCTAACGGCTATGTCAACAATAAGGTCATGGAGTTTGTCGGCCCCGGCATCACAAAGCTGAGCGCGGACTTCAGGATCGGCGTGGATGTCATGACCACCGAGACCACCTGCCTGTCCTCCATCTGGCGGACGGATGAAGCGGTCCGTGAGTTCTACGAGATCCACGGCAGGGAAGGTGACTTTAAGGAACTGGATCCGGGTCCGGTCACCTATTATGACGGTATGGTCATTGTGGATCTTTCAAAGATCCGTCCCATGATCGCCATGCCCTTCCATCCCAGCAATGTCTACACCATCGAGGAGGTCAACGCCAACCTGGACGAAATTCTGGCAGATGTGGCAGAACGCGCCAAAGTCAGCTTCAACGGCATTGATTACAGCCTCAGGGATAAGGTGATCGGCGGCCGTCTCTACTGCGACCAGGGCGTGATCGCAGGCTGTGCCGGCGGCGGTTATGAAAATATCACCGTGGCAGCGGATATCCTTCGCGGCCGCGATATCGGCAACGGCAAGTTCACACTGAATGTCTATCCGGCCAGTATGCCGGTTTACATGGAGCTGGTCAAAAACGGCACCGCGGCCGACCTCATGGCGGCAGGCGCAGTGCTCAAGACCGCCTTCTGCGGCCCCTGCTTCGGCGCAGGGGATACGCCGGCCAACAACGCCTTCTCCATCCGTCATACCACCAGGAACTTCCCCAACCGTGAAGGCTCCAAGGTCCAGGATGGTCAGATCGCCTCTGTGGCCCTTATGGACGCCCGCTCCGTGGCAGCGACTGCGGCAGCCAAAGGCTTCCTGACGCCGGCCACCGAAATGGCGGATATCGAGTACACTTACCCCAGGTATTTCTTCGACAAAAGCATCTACGACAAACGTGTTTACAATAGCTTCGGCGAACCCCATCCGGAGGTGGAGATCCAGTTCGGTCCCAATATCAAGGACTGGCCGGAAATGACCGCCCTGACGGAGGACATCATCCTGAAGGTCGTCTCCGAGATCCACGATCCGGTCACCACAACGGATGAGCTGATCCCCTCCGGCGAGACATCCTCCTTCCGTTCCAATCCGATCGGTCTGGCTGAGTTTGCCCTGTCCAGAAAGGATCCGGCCTATGTGGGCCGCGCCAAGCAGGTGAAGGCTCTGGAGGCTGAGCGCCGTGAAGGCAAATGTCCGGCGGATGGCGCATCTGATCTGGCCGGCGAGTTCGGCGCGGTGGTCGAAAAGATCAAGGCACAGTTCCCGGGTCTGGATGTGGCCGGCACGGCCATCGGTTCCACCATTTACGCTGTGAAGCCGGGTGACGGCTCCGCCCGTGAGCAGGCGGCTTCCTGCCAGAAGGTTCTGGGCGGCTGGGCCAATATCGCCAGGGATTACGCCACCAAGCGTTACCGCTCCAACCTGATCAACTGGGGCATGCTTCCCTTCATTTATCCGGAGGAAGCGCTTCCCTTCGCCAACGATGATTATATCTACATCCCGGGCGTCCGCAGGGCGATCGAGGAGAAGATGACGGATATACAGGCCTATGTGGTCAGGGATACCCTGATCCCCGTGACACTGAAAATGGGCGGCCTGACAGATGACGAGCGCAGGATCATCCTGGCCGGATGTCTGATCAATTTCTACAGAGATTAGGAGGATTTGCAAAATGGAGAAAATCAGGATGACCACACCGCTGGTCGAGATGGATGGAGATGAAATGACCCGTATCCTCTGGCAGATCATCAAGGACGAGCTTCTGCTCCCCTACATTGATCTGAAGACTGAGTACTACGACCTGGGTCTTAAATACCGTGACGAGACCGACGACCAGGTGACTGTGGATGCTTCTCTGGCCACCAAGAAATACGGCGTCGCCGTCAAGTGCGCCACCATCACCCCCAATGCGGCCCGTATGCCGGAGTATAATCTGAAGCAGATGTGGAAGAGCCCCAACGGCACCATTCGTGCCATTCTGGACGGCACCGTCTTCAGAGCGCCGATCGTCGTCAAAGGCATCGATCCCACGGTCCGCACCTGGAAGCAGCCCATCACCATTGCCAGACATGCTTACGGCGATGTTTACAAGGCCAGTGAAATGAAGATCCCGGGCCCGGGCAAGGCTGAGATCGTCTACACCGACGCCCAGGGCCATGAGGAGCGTGTCCTCATCCACGAGTTTGACGGACCGGGTATCGTTCAGGGCCAGCACAACCTTTGCGGCTCCATCGAGAGCTTCGCAAGGTCCTGCTTCAATTTTGCCCTGGATACAAAGCAGGATCTGTGGTTCTCCACCAAGGACACCATTTCCAAGAAATATGACCATACCTTCAAGGATATCTTCCAGGAGATCTATGACGCGGAGTACAAGGAGAAATTCGAAGCCGCAGGCATCGAGTACTTCTACACCCTGATCGACGACGCTGTCGCCAGGGTCATCCGTTCCGAGGGCGGCTTTATCTGGGCTGTCAAGAACTATGACGGCGATGTGATGAGTGACATGATCGCCACAGCCTTCGGTTCCCTGGCCATGATGACTTCTGTCCTGGTCGCGCCGGACGGCACCTACGAGTATGAGGCGGCCCACGGCACCGTACAGCGTCATTACTACAAGTATCTGAAGGGTGAGGAGACCTCCACCAATTCCGTGGCGACCATCTTTGCCTGGACCGGTGCCTTAAGGAAGCGCGGCGAGCTGGATCAGATCCAGGAGCTCTGCGCTTTCGCCGACAAGCTGGAGAAGGCCACCATCGCCACTATTGAGGGCGGCCAGATGACCAAGGACCTGGCGCTGATCACCACACTGGACAATGTCACCACCTTAAACAGTGAGGATTTCATTAAGGCCATCCGTGCCACCATGGATCAGATGTAAAAGAAAACCATATAAATATTACTAAAGGGACTGCCGCAGCCGCGGCGGTCTCTTTTTTGACGCATAAAAACATTAATTACGTTTGACAAAGGGGCAGGGCCTGTGTATAATAGCATTATTCCTAGTAATCACATAGGAAATATAGAAAATAATCTCACTCTTTTGAAAGGTGGTTTATAAAGATGAGTGAAAAGCTGCTTGAAGTCAGAAACCTGTCTGCAGGCATCGAGGAGGGAGAGATTCTTCACGGCATCGATCTGGAAATCCGGCCCGGTGAGACCCACGTCCTCATGGGCCCCAACGGCGCGGGCAAGTCGACCCTGGGCAATACCCTGATGGGCAATCCGGCCTATCAGGTGACCGGCGGCTCCGTCTATTTTGCCGGTCAGGACATCACGAAGGCACCGGCCAACGAAAGGGCCTGTCTTGGCATGTTCATGTCCTTTCAGAACCCGCTGGAGGTTCCCGGCCTCTCCCTTGAAAGCTTTATCCGCAGCGCCATCCGCCAGCAGACGGGCAAACCCATCAGGCTGATGCAGTACCAGCGGAAGCTGGAGGAGACCATGGCCCTTCTGCAGATGGATCCATCCTATGCCCAGAGAGACCTGAACCTGGGCTTTTCCGGCGGCGAAAAGAAGAAGGCGGAGATCCTGCAGATGCTGATGCTGTCTCCGAAGCTGGCCATTCTGGACGAGACGGATTCCGGCCTGGATGTGGACGCGGTCCGCACCGTCTCCGCAGGCATTGAGGCCTATCACCGGCAGACCGACGGGGCCCTGCTGATCATCACCCACAGCACCAGGATTCTGGAAGCTTTGAAGGTGGACCGGGTGCATATCCTGGTCAAAGGGCAGCTGGCTGCCAGCGGCGGCAGCGAGCTGGTGGAGGAGATCAACCGCAGCGGCTTTGAGGCTTATCTGAAGGAGGACGCGCAGGCATGAGTGAGCAGAGAATCAGCGGGGAGCAGGGCCGTTCCCTCTATGATTTTATTGATGTGGGCACCGACGCCTACAGGATGACTGAAGGCCTGACGGAGGAGATCGTGACCAGGATCTCCGAGGAAAAGCATGATCCTGAATGGATGCGTACCTTCCGCCTGGAGGCCCTCAGGATTTACGAGCAGATGCGGATGCCCGACTGGGGGCCTTCGATCGAAGGCCTGGACGTGGGCAGGATCGCAGCCTATGTCAGACCGAAGACCGATATGAAGGACTCCTGGGACCAGGTGCCCGAGGAGATCCGTACGGCCTTTGACCGCCTGGGCATTCCCAAGGCGGAGCATGAATTTCTGGCAGGTGTGGGCGCTCAGTACGATTCGGAGCTGGTCTACCACAATGTCAGGGAATCCGTGGCCTCCCAGGGCGTGGTCTACACAGATATGGAGAGCGCCCTGACCGGGGAATACGCCGAAATGGTCAGAGACCATTTCATGAAGCTGGTCCCGGTCACTGACCACAAATTCGCCGCTTTGCACGGGGCTGTCTGGTCCGGCGGTTCCTTCGTCTATGTGCCGAAGGGGGTTCATGTGGATATTCCTCTCCAGTCCTATTTCCGGCTCAACGCCAGAGGGGCCGGCCAGTTTGAGCATACCCTGATCATCGTCGATGAGGGGGCGGACCTGCATTTTATCGAGGGCTGTTCCGCCCCCAAGTGGAATGTGGCCAATCTGCACGCCGGCTGTGTGGAGCTGTTTGTGAGAAAGGGCGCCCGGCTGCGTTATTCCACGGTGGAAAACTGGTCCAGAAATATGTATAACCTGAATACCAAGAGAGCCCTGGTGGAGGAGAATGCCCGCATGGAGTGGGTGTCCGGCTCCTTCGGCTCCCATGTTTCCTATCTTTACCCGACCACCATCCTGAAGGGGGCGGGGGCGGACTGCGAGTATACCGGCATCACCTTTGCCGGCCAGGGTCAGAACCTGGATACAGGCGCCCGCATGGTCCATCTGGGTGAGGATACCTCTTCCATGATCACCACCAAGTCCATCTCCAGGGGCGGCGGCATCTCCACCTTCAGAAGTGCCGTGGAGATTCGTAAGAGTGCGGCAAGAGCCCGGGCTACGGTGGACTGCTCGTCCCTGATGCTGGATGATATTTCCCGGTCCGATACGGTGCCGGAGATGGATGTGCGTACCGGCGATGCCAATGTGGGCCATGAGGCCAAGATCGGCCGGATCAGTGACGAGGCCGTGTTTTATCTGATGAGTCGGGGCGTGTCCGAGGCGGAAGCCCGGGCCATGATCGTGTCAGGTTTTGCCGACTCCGTCAGCAAGGAGCTGCCGCTGGAATACGCGGCGGAAATGAACAACCTGATCCATCTTGAAATGGAAGGGAGGGCTTAAGGATGACGGCAGTTCATAAAGAGATGTCTGTGAACCATCTGCCTGTGCTGACCTGGCACAGGCTGGGCGTCAACAGCGCTGCCCTTTCGGTGCCGATGCCCGGGGAAAGCCGGGCCCTGGCCGATGACCGTCTGCAGCGGGGCATCACGAAAGAGATCTGTGACGGGGATCCGGAAAAGCTGCTGGCCGACCTGGCCGGTCCCATCCGCCGGGAGGCGGTCATCGCCGGAAAACAAGCCGCTTTTCAGGCTCAGGAATTTGCCGGCGGACTGGGACCCGACTTCGACAGCTTCATGTCGGCGGCGGAAGTTCCCCTGACCATTTACCGGGTCCCGGCAGGCAGTAAGTGTGAAGCGCCTTCCTTCCTGATGAGGGATCTGAGCTGCGGCGCAGACCTGGCGGAACGGCAGTTGATCTACGCCGAAGCCGGCTCGGAGAGTACCTGGATCCTTGCGGATTTCTCCGGCAAAGCGGATCAGGGCCTGTGCGCTGTCAGCACCCGGGTCTTTCTGGAAGCCGGCGCCAAAGTCCGGCTCTACAAGGTGGGCCTTCTGGGCAGCGGCTTCCTGCAGCTGGATGATACAGGAGCCCTTTTAAGCGACGACGCATCCTTTGACTTTGTCCGCCTCCTCCTGGGCGGCAAGGCCATCTACACAGGCTGCCTGGCGGCCCTGAATGGCAGCGGCTCTGATTTTTACGGAGAGACCGCTTTTCTTGGCGCAGGCAGCCAGCATGTGGACATCAATGACGTGGCTGTGCAGCGGGGCCGGCGGACCAGGAGCAAAATGCTGGTCAAGGGCGTCCTTCGGGACAGGGCTGAGAAGATCTACAGGGGTACCATTGATTTTCGCCGAGGAAGTGCCGGCTCCGCCGGAGATGAGCAGGAGGATATCCTGCTTCTGAACGACGACGTGATCAACCGGTCCGTACCCATCGTACTCTGCGAGGAGGAAGATGTGGACGGCCGCCACGGCGCCACCATCGGCAATCTGGCGCCGGAGGTTCTCTTTTATCTGACCTCCCGGGGCATCAGTCCCGAGGAAGCCCGGAAGATGCTGGTGCGTGCCCGTCTGATGGGCACCGCCTCCGGGATCCCGGATGCGGAGATCCGGGCCCGGATCAGCGATTACATCATGGAGGCATTCTGAAAATGAAGGATTACAGAAAGGATTTTCCCATCCTGGATCAGGATGAGACCATCTATTTTGATAACGCGGCGACGGCCCAGAAACCGGCCTGTGTCATGGAGGCCCTGACCGACTATTACAGCCGCAGCAATGCCAACCCCCTGCGAGGCCTCTATGACTGGAGCCTGCGGGCGACAGAGGTACTGGAGACGGCCAGGCAGAAGGCAGCGGACCTGATCGGCGCCGCCGCAAAGGAAGAGATCATCTTTACCCGGAATACGACGGAGGCCCTGAACCTGGCGGCCTACAGCTATGCCTTAAATCATCTGAAGGCCGGGGATGAGATCGCCGTCTGTATCAGTGAGCATCACAGTAATTTCCTGCCCTGGCAGATGGCGGCTGAGAAAACCGGCGCCGTCCTCCGTTTCCTGGAGCCGGGGCCTGACGGCAGGCTGACTGCTGAGGAGATCAGGGCGAAGATCACGCCAAATTGCCGGCTGGCGGCTGTAGCCCAGGTGTCCAATGTGCTGGGCCGGGTGCAGCCGGTGCGGGAGATCGCGGACCGCGTCCATGAAGTGGGCGCCGTGCTGGTGGTGGACGGGGCCCAGAGCGTCCCCCATATGGCTGTGGATGTTCAGGCGATGGATGCCGACTTTTTCGCCTTTTCAGGCCACAAGATGATGGGGCCCATGGGCATCGGCGTCCTTTACGGGAAGCAGGCCCTGCTTGAGAAAATGCCGCCCTTTCTCCGGGGCGGTGAGATGATCGAGTATGTCACAAAAGATAGCGCCAGCTGGGCGGAGCTGCCCCATAAATTTGAGGCCGGCACGGTCAACGCGGCAGATGCGGCCGGGCTCAGCGCGGCCATCGACTATCTGGCGGCTGTGGGCTATGAGGAGATCAGGCAGCGGGAGCTGGCCCTGACCCGCCGGCTGATGGGACATCTGAAGGAGATGCCTTATGTCACCGTTTACGGGTCGGAGGATCCGGCGGAGCACTGCGGCATCGTGACCTTTAATATAGAAGGCTGTCACCCCCACGATGTGGCTTCCATATTGAATGAGGACGGCATCGCCATCCGGGCGGGCCATCACTGTGCCCAACCCCTGATGCAGTATCTGCAGATCAACGCGGCCTGCCGGGCCAGCCTGTATTTTTACAATACGGAGGCGGAGGTGGACCGGTTCGCACAGAGTCTGAAGAAAGTGAGAGGAGCCTTAGGCTATGGATCTTAAAGCGCTGTACAGAAATATCGTCAATGAGCATAATCTGCATCCCACCCACAAGGATCTGCCTGAAGGGGCCAGTCTTATTCTGCGGGGCGTCAATCCCAGCTGTGGAGATGACATTGAGCTGGCCCTGAAGCTGGAGGACGGGAAGATCACCGGCGGAGGCTTTACAGGCAGCGGCTGCGCCATCTCCCAGGCTTCGGTGGATATGATGCTGGACCTGGTCATCGGACAGACGGAGGAGGAAGCCCGCCGGCTGATGGATATGTTTGCCCGGATGATCCGGGGCGAGGCCTCCGATGAGGACCTGGAAGCCCTGGATGAGGCGGCCGCTCTGGCCGACATCGCCCATATGCCTGCCCGAGTCAAATGCGCCACCCTTGGCTGGCGCACCCTCGGAAAGATGCTGGACCCTGAAATCAACTCTTGATTTCAGGGTCTTCTTCGGCTATAATGACGGCAATTGGCGTCGTCACAAAAGGGGAGACGGCGCAGGAACGGAGGCGTGACATGAAAGAACTGAGGGCAGAGAACACGGAAAATGAAGAAATGACGCCGGCAGGGGAAGCAGAAAACGGCCGTCAGCCGGAAATGCTGACGCTTCGGGCTTTTGAGGAGGCTTCGGAGGCTGTCAGGGAGGTGACTCAGGAAACCAAGCTGATCTACAGCAAGTTTTTCAGTGACCATACCGGCAACAGGGTCTATTTCAAACCGGAAAATATGCAGCTGACAGGCGCCTACAAGCTGAGAGGCGCTTACTATACCATCGGCACCCTTTCGAAGGAGGAGCGGGACCGGGGCCTGATCACGGCATCCGCCGGCAACCATGCCCAGGGCGTGGCTTACGCGGCCCAGTGCTGCGGGGCCAGGGCGGTCATCGTTATGCCCACGACCACCCCCCTGATCAAGGTGGAGCGGACCAAAAGCTACGGGGCCGAGGTCATTCTTTACGGCGATGTCTATGATGAAGCCTGTGAAAAGGCCTGTGAGCTGGCGGCCGAGCACGGCTACACCTTTATCCATCCCTTCAATGACCTGAGGGTGGCGACCGGCCAGGGCACCATTGCCATGGAGATCATCCAGGACCTGCCCTTTGTGGACTACATTCTGGTGCCCATCGGCGGCGGCGGTCTGGCGGCAGGCGTTTCCACCCTGGCCAAAATGCTCCGCAAGGACATTAAGGTCATCGGCGTGGAACCGGCAGGCGCGGCCTGCATGAAGGCTTCCATTGAAGCCGGCCATGTGACGACCGTTTCGCCGGTCAATACCATCGCGGACGGCACGGCCGTGGAAACACCGGGAGACAAGATCTTTCCTTATGTACAGAAGAATCTGGATGACATCATCACCGTCGAGGACGACGAGCTGGTGGTGGCCTTCCTGGATATGGTGGAAAACCACAAGATGATCGTGGAGAACTCGGGCCTTCTGACGGTGGCGGCTTTAAAGCATCTGAATGTGAAGGATAAGAAGATCGTTTCCATTTTATCCGGCGGCAACATGGACGTGATCACCATGTCCTCCGTCGTGCAGAACGGTCTGATCATGAGAGACAGGATCTTTACCATCTCTGTCCTTCTGCCGGATAAGCCGGGTGAGCTGGTCAGGGTTTCCCAGGTGGTGGCATCTGCGGGCGGCAACGTGATCCGTCTGGACCACAATCAGTTCTTCTCCACCAACCGCAGGGCGGCTGTGGAGCTGAAGATCACCATGGAGGCCTATGGTACGGCCCATAAGGAAGAGATCATCAAGGCGCTGGAGAAAGGCGGTTTTCGTCCCAAACTGATCCGGCCCAATCTGTAAGGAAAAATATGAAGATCATTCTGACCGCGATCAATGCGAAATACATTCATGCCAATCTGGCGGTGCTGAGCCTGAAGGCCTTTGCCGCCGGATGCGGCGCGGATATCGAGATCCGGGAGTACAGCATCAACCAGTACACCGAGGATATCCTGGCGGACCTTTACCGGGCCCGGGGCGACCTTTACGCCTTTTCCTGTTATATCTGGAATATCGGCATGATCCGTGACCTG
>CADAIF010000035.1 GCA_902787905.1 uncultured Lachnospiraceae bacterium | reverse complement strand
GAGATCAGTGAGCAGTTCTTCCGAGACTACTGGTCTATATCGCCGTGAGTGGTGGGCTATTTAGCCGTGAAAGGTGAGCTTTACCGCCGAAATATACAGCAACCTGCTTTTTTTGATTTGTCCACACTAATTGGATATTATAGGCAGTTGGCCAGTGGTATGCTTGCCATAAGCAAGAACCTTGTTCATCGGGATATTAAACCTGAGAATATTCTGATTGCAGATGGTGAGCTAAAAATAAGTGATTTTGGCTTGTCGAAGATGGCTGGAGAGAGTACCAGAACTTTGACTTTTAAAGGCTACGGCACTGCAAAATATGTTGCACCAGAGGCATGGAAAAACGATAGTAACACTATTCAGATGGACATATACTCCATGGGAATTGTTTTTTATGAATTAGCGACCCTTCAATATCCTTATGATATCTCTTCTATTCGCGATCCTCTTGGAATGCGAGATGTTCATCTGTTTCAAACTGCGAAAGCGCCTTCAGGTATTAATTATGACTTACCAGCCAATATTGTTGCGATTATTATGCGTATGATGGAAAAGTCAGTACACAGGAGGTTTGAAAACTGGGAGGACATTATAGCCGCGCTAGACAATGATAAAACGCCACAGGGTAGTTTATCATCTTTAATTAACAAAGCAATGGCGCATCGAAATGAGGCTGATTTAGACTGGCAAAAACGGAAGGCAACAGAAGAAAAAGAAAAAATAGAAAGGCAAAATCGTATAAGATTGGTAGAATCACAGTATGAGGCAGACATACTAAATCCCATAGAAGAGTTTGTGTATGGATTTAATGCTCAATATGCCGGGCATGGCAATTTTTCTGTCAAAAAAGCATCTCATTTTGATCTGTCTAGAACAGTTGGTACAACAATAACATTGCCATCTGCGCGACAGGTTAAAATTGACGGAGAGGTTATTTTCAAGGAGAATTATACAAGAGAACGGAGATTAGATCCTTTTTTTGATGATGGAAGAATCGTAAAAGAAAACTATATCCCACAGTGTGACGGACGAAATGTAATGTTCTGGGCGCAAGTTTCAGATTATGATGGACTTGGATTTAACATACTTCTGTTGGAATCTAAAGACGATATATACGGAGAGTGGTTTGTTCTTGAAAGTGAATCGAATGGTTTATCTAGAACTAATCGACCTTCGCCATTTGGATTTAGCCTTTCTGAGTTACCAAAGGAGATCGTTTATCTAAGAACTTTGCATATATATAACATGCGACTTATGCCCTATGAACGTGAAAAGATTATTGGTTTTTTGGCGGAAAGAGCATGAAATGATTGTATGGTGGCGGATGGCGTTACTAGGTAAAACGACTTAAGGCCGTGACAACGTTTTGACAACACCCCGTCAGATAGTCCATGTTCATAAGCTAATCAGAAGACAAATCTCCCCGGTATACTTCCGCATCTGCCGGTGCTATAATAAGAGCAGAACACTTGCAGTATGAAACCTGTGAAAAAAGAAGAGGATGAAAAGATATGAAGCGGGAATTCTATTATCCGTCAAAAGACGAGAAGACGCAGATCCATGCCATTGAATGGATCCCGGAGGGGGAAGTTGCGGGCATCCTGCAGATCGCTCACGGCATGGTCGAATTTATCGACCGGTATGACCGATTTGCGGCATTCATGGCGTCGCAGGGATTTTATGTCGTCGGAAATGATCATCTGGGACACGGCAAATCTGTCACGGACGAGTCGGAGCTGGGCTATTTCGCGAAGCATAACGGCAATTTCTGCCTGCTGCTGGACATGCTGCAGCTTCGGAAGATCACGCGTAAAAAATATCCCGATGTGCCTTATTTCCTTTTAGGCCACAGCATGGGTTCCTTTTATGCCCGCCAGTTCATTGAGAAATTCGGCAAGGGCCTGGCAGGGGCCATCATCATGGGAACGGGCTATCAGCCGCTTCCGACCCTGGATCTGGCCATCGGCCTGACCGCTGCTTTTCAGCGGGCCAGGGGCGGACATTACCGGAGCAGTGTCATCAATAATATGGCCCTGGGATCCTACAATAAGTCCTTTGAACCGGCCAGGACCAAGAGTGACTGGCTGACTAAGGATGAGTCTATAGTTGACGCCTATGAAGCCAATCCGCTGAATCAGTTTATGTTCACTGTCAACGGTTACTATAATCTTTTCAGGGGCATGCGTTTTTCCGAGCGTAAGAAAAATCTGGAAAAGATACCGAAGGATCTTCCGGTGCTAGTGGTTTCCGGCGAGAATGATCCTGTGGGAGAATTCGGTAAAGGGCCGAAGATCATAGCCGAGTCCTATAAGAAGGCGGGCCTTAAGGATGTGACCTTAAAGCTCTTCCCGGGGGACAGGCACGAGATCTTAAACGAAACCGATAAAGAGATCGTGGATCAGTATCTGCTTGACTGGATCAAAGCGCGTATGTAGAATATCTGAATACAAAGAAAGCCGCAGGTTAAGGGCGGCTCAGAGGGAGAAAGCAGGGTATCCGGGGGCTGAAAGCAGCCTCCGGGATGCCCTGCTTTTGTATAGGGGAGTATACTGTTTCACCTTTCAGGAACCGGTAGATGTCCTCTTCTTTGGGCGGACAGCCCTTGACAAAGGCATCAAAGCCTGAGGTGCAGTTCCCTATGCCCAGGCTTCCTTTCTGTCCGCGGTGTCCCTGGCCAATGCTGATCCGGTCAGTGAGCCGGTCGAGAAGACCTTCTTCTTTCAGCCGGTCCAGGGCAGGGATCAGGACGCCGTAGCAGGCACTGCAGGAATCGGATTCATCTACAGCGTAGCTGACATCCAGAAGCTTTCTGTCCGGCAGATCTTCGTAGGCTTCTCCTTCGCAGGTGATCAGCTTCAGGGAAGAAAGGTCGGCAGAACCGACGCCCAGACTTTCAGCCAGGCCGATGTAGGGCACGTCGGAAAGGTCCCATCGAAGCAGGGAGCATACATAGGCGTCCACAAGGACCGGATCCAGGGCAGCCATGACGCAGTTGCGGGTGACGGGATTGCCGCCCTCCTCAAAGGTCAGGTCGCCGCAGATGTGGTCGACGACGATGAAATCCGGTTTCAAAAAAGTGTTTAAGTGCGCGATGGGCCTGTGCAGCCCCATGGTATGAAAACGACGTTTTTCGGCATTGGTGATCAGGCCCTTCATGTTTTTAAGGGCACAGGTGATATGGGTCTGGCAATGGCCCTTAAGCACCGGTACATTGATCAGAAAGTCCCAGTCACTGACACATTTGCAGACGGAAATCTGCATACCGCCGCAGTCGACAGACATTCCTTTTTCCTTCTGAGTGTCGATCAGGGCAACGCCGTATTTCTTTGCCAGGGCATGGTAGCCGCAGTAGTCAAAGGCTTCGGCGGTGCGATCGCCCACCCAGGAGCCTTCGGCCACGACAATATCTTCATAACCCTGCGTCTGCAGGTACTCAATAATGCCGGCGATGATCTCCGCATGGGTGGTCCCGCCGAAGGCGGCGGGGGCCGGTGTGACGAGATTGGGCTTGATCGCGATCCTTGCCGTTTTCTCCGGCAGAAGTGCTTTAAGACCGGCCCGGTCAAGCAGGCGTATGGTCATCTCTTTATGATCGGTTCCGTAGGAACGCCAGATTTCATTTCTCTTCATTACAGCAGATCTCCTGTCTGAAAAATCTTTGTTCCCATCATAGCAGACATTAAGGAAGGAGACAAGCTCAGTATTTGACAGCTGCGGTAGAACCAGCCGCTGCTTTCTTTACCAGCCATGCCAACGATCCCCGTATTCCTGAAGTGGTTGAGGATATGGCTAAGGAGCTTGGCGCGGGCAACAAAAAGCCGGAAGTCCTTTCGAAGCTGGCCCAGTATGAGCTGACCCTGCTTGACATCAACAACACGGTGCCCAAGGATATGTATAAAGAAGCAATCGAAGGAAAATTCGACTACAGTCTCACGGATAACTTTATGGGCTTCCACTGCGGCAATACATGTTCAACCAAGCTTGCATTCCATGAGATGAGAAACCAGAAGATCATGGCCCGTTCCCTTCCCGAAGGGGTGCCCAACGGCACCCTGGAGGGCGATATCATTCCGGGAAAGATCACTTTCTACAGGCTTCAGTCTACCGTAGACTGCAGGCTGCGTGCCTATGTGGCTGAAGGTGAGGTCCTTCCGGTGGCCACGAAATCCTTCGGGCATTTCGGGAAGGCCCTCTTTGAGGTCTTCAAATACCTGGGCGTTCCAAGGAGCGTGATCGTGGCTGCCGGCACGGGTGACAACGCAGCGGCGGCTGTGGGTACCGGTACTGTCGGTCCGGGCAGATGTAATCTGTCTCTGGGTACCAGCGGCACGATCTTCCTGACAAATAACAGATATCTTGCGGATCCTCGGGGCGTGATGCATTCTTTTGCCTATGCGGACGGCGGTTACCATCTGATGGGCGAGCGGTCTCCCCATAATGACGCGGCCGCCAGAGCTGCCTTTATAGGCATGAGCATGGATACCAGCCGGGCCGATATGCTGCAGGCTGTGTTTGAAGGCGTGGCTTTCGGACTGAGAGATTCTCTGGAATCCGCAAGAAAGATGGGTATCCATCCCATGCGAGCAACGATCTGCGGCGGCGCGAAGAGCCCGCTCTGGCGTAAGATCATTGCCAACATCATGAACATCAATGTGGATGTTCCGGCCGTCGAGGAAGGACCGGGTTATGGCGCGGCCAGCAAACTATCAGGACCGGTACGAGATCTTTATCCGGATGTATCCGGCACTGAAGGATATTTACAAAGCCTTGTAATCATTGTTCATAAAAGAATCCCCTTCTTCCCATAAACAGGGTGCCGCACGAAACCGTACGACACCCTGTTTTTCAGTTCTTATTCAGTTTTTACGATAAAGTTCTCATCTGTCAGCTGGTTGAAGCGGCCGCGTTTGACGTAGGTCGTATGAAGATATTCGTGAGACTTATGGCATCCCGGTGCGCCCCATTCTTTGTAGAATTCAAGGATTGCCGGATTCTCATGAGACTTTCGGATGGTTTTGCGCTCGTCCTCGGCATAGATGGCTTTCAGACGTTTTTCACGGACGATGTTTATATCTTCCTTCGGCCGCGGCTGACCGCCGCCGGTGATGCAGCCGCCGGGGCAGCCCATCACTTCGACAAAATGGTAGGGCGATGTACCGGCCTTGATCTGCTCCATGATCTTTCTGGCGCCGGCAAAGCCGCTGGTGACAGCAATCTTTACCTCAAGTCCTTCTGCCGGAGCCCATTCCGGCTTGACGTTCTCAAGCTTTATCGTGGCTTCCTTGATCTGTTCCAGACCGACGATCGGAGAGACGTGCAGGTCCGGGAAGGGCAGTTCTCTGCCGGTGATGATCTCATAGACCGTACGGAGAGCAGCTTCCATAACGCCGCCGGTGACACCGAAGATATCGGCTGCACCTGAGGACAGGCCCAGGGGCGCGTCGAACTGTTCATCCGGCAGGTTCAGGAAATCGATACCCATCTCCTTGATCATATCGCCCAGCTCTCTGGTGGTGATGACGGCATCCACATTTGGTACGCCGTCGTTGCTGAGTTCCGGACGGGCGCATTCCGTCTTCTTCGCGGTACAGGGCATGACGGAAACGACATAGATCTCTTCCGGTTTTTTGCCGATCTTCTCGGCATAGTAGCTCTTGAGCACCGCACCGAACATCTGGTGCGGGGACTTGCAGGTGGAGAGGTTATCCAGCTGATCCGGGAAGTTCTTCTCAATGAACTGGATCCAGCCCGGTGAGCAGGAGGTCATCATGGGCAGGGTCGCCTGACCGCCGGTAAGGACAGCCTTGACTCTTTCCAGGAACTCTGTGCCTTCCTCCATGATGGTCAGGTCAGCACTCCAGTCGGTATCAAAGACATCATCAAAGCCCATGCGGCGAAGGGCGGCGGCAAGCTTGCCTGTATGGCATCCGCCGGCCGGCAGGCCGAAGCATTCGCCGATACCGACGCGGACAGCCGGTGCCGGCTGAACAATGACGTATTTCTTCGGATCATCAAGGGCGGCATAGACGCGCTCCTTGTGGCTGGTCTCGGTCAGGGCGCCGACCGGACAGACTTCCACACACTGGCCGCAGAAGGCACAGGCGCTGCTGCCGATGGGCAGACCGAAGGCCGGGCTGATATGGGTCTTGAAACCTCTGTCCTCTGCGCCAAGCACTGCCGTGGTCTGGATATTCTTACAGACACTGACGCAGCGCCTGCAGAGGATACATTTATTGGGGTTGCGGGTGATGGATTCAGAAATATCGATGGGATATTCGATCCGCTCACCATCATAGTGGCATTCCGTTACGCCGAGCTCTCTGCCAAGGGCCTGGAATTCGCAGTCCAGGTTTCTGGGACAGGCCAGGCAATCCTGGGCGTGGTTGGAGAGCAGCAGCTCATACATGGTCTTTCTGGCCTTGCGGACACGCTGGGTATTGGTCTCGATGACCATTCCGTCCTGGGCTTTCACCATGCAGGAAGCCTGAAGGTTCTTTGCCGGTGGGTTGACCTGCTCAACAAGGCAGATACGGCATGCGCCGTACTGGTTGATACCGGCCAGATAACATAATCTGGGGATGTGGATCCCGTTTTTCTCGGCAGCCTGCAGGATGGTACTTCCCTCTGGCGCCGTACATTCTATTCCGTTGATCGTCAGCTTTATATCTGCCATGTTTCTTACCTCCTGTCACAGCGAAGACATCTTGAAGCCTCCGCACGGGCATCCAGTTCATGCATGCCCAGATTTCTTTCCATGAAACCGGTGATGGCATCCTTGGAATCCATCTGTCTGGTCAGGAAACGGCAATGCGGAACGATATCACCTTCGATGTGGTTATCTGAAATTTCCTGTTCAAATCCCTTATTAAGCACACCGTCGCCGCCCAGGTACAGGTCAATGTTTTCTGCGGCAACTTTACCGTCTCTGACGGCATGAACAATATCCTTGGGGCCTCTGCTGGCATCGCCGCCGACGAATACGCCGTCCTGGCTGGTCATTCTTGTGTAGCGGTCAGCCCGGATACGGTTGCCAAATGTTTCTACCTCCCCATTCAGGAAGTCAAGATCCGGTGTCTGGGAGATGGCCGGGATAACAACATCAAAATGCTCTTTGTAAACATTTTCTGTCGGAACAGACACACGTCTGCCGGATTTGTCGTAATCACCCAGGGTCTGCTCAACGAGGACGAGATCGGTCACGTGGCCGTTTTCGCCTTCAAATGAAGACGGATTGAGCAGGGTGCGAAGGATAACGCCCTCCTCAAGGGCATCCGCGATCTCTACCTTATCTGCTGGCATGGCATCCTGCGTTCTGCGGTAAATGATATGGACTTCAGATGCATGGAGACGGATGGCAGTTCTTGCGGAATCGATGGCGGTATTGCCGCCGCCGATGACAGCAACCTTCTTGCCCTTGAGGTCGATATCACCCTTGAGGGCCACGCGCTTGAGGAAGTTCAGACCATGGTATACACCCTCAAGGTCTTCTCCCGGGACGCGCATTCTGGAAACCTTCTGAGCGCCGATGGCGATCAGGGTTGCGTCATAATCCTGCTTCATCTGCTCAAACTCAGCTGCAGAGATATGCTTGCCGCAGTGGATCTGAAGACCGGTCTTCTTCATGTTTTCAATTTCATGTTCAATGACGTGCCACGGCAGACGGTATTCAGGAATACCATAAGCCATAACGCCGCCCGGTTTTTCTTCGGACTCGAAGACATCAACCTGGTAGCCTTTGCGAGCCAGATAGTAAGCACCGGTAAGACCTGTCGGGCCTGCGCCGATGACGGCAACTCTCTTGTCAAGCTTGGCAGCAGGCTTATAGTCTTCATCGGTCGGGAAACCGAGGTTATAGGCAAAGTCTGTAGCAAAACGCTTCAGTTCGCAGATGTTCATGGCTTCGTCAACGGTGCCGCGGCGGCACTGGGTCTCACAAGGATGGGTGCAGACACGGCCGCAGATACCTGCGAATGGGTTGTCCCGGAGCATGATCCTTGCAGCGCCGACATAGTTGCCGGTAGCGATCAGGCTCATGTAGCCTGGGATGTTGATGCCGGCCGGACAGGTATTCTCGCAAGGTGAGCTTACAAGATCTGCACAGACACTGGCTTCACATTTTTTCAGACGGATATGGTCTTCATATTCGTCACGGAAATATTTGATGGTGGAAAGGACCGGATTGGCAGCTGTCTGTCCAAGACCGCACATAGCGGAATCCTTGATGATCTCGCCCAGCTCGAGCAGGGTCTCGATATCGCCCTCTTTGCCTTCGCCGGAGGTAATGCGGTTGAGGATCTCCAGCATACGCTTGGTACCTACACGGCAGGCTGTACATTTGCCGCAGGATTCTTCCTGGATGAAATCCATGTAGAAGCGGGCAGTGTCCACCATACAGGTATCCTCGTCCATGACGATCAGACCGCCGGAACCCACGATGGAACCCAGCTCTGCCAGGTGCTCGTAGTCCATGGGAACATTGATATTGTCTGCTGTGATACAGCCGCCGGAGGGACCGCCGGTCTGGGCTGCCTTGAATTTTTTGCCGTTGGGGATGCCGCCGCCGATGGTGTAGATGATCTCGGAGAGCGGTGTGCCCATGGGAACTTCGACAAGGCCTGTGTTTTCAATATTGCCGGTCAGGGCAAAGACCTTGGTGCCCGGACTCTTTTCCGTGCCGAAGCTGCGGAACCAGTCCGCACCGTTCAGCATGATGGCCGGAACCGTGGCCAGAGTCTCAACGTTATTGATGATGGTCGGTTTATCGAAAAGACCACTCTGGAAGGGGAAGGGCGGTTTCTGACGCGGTTCGCCGCGAAGGCCTTCCACAGAAGAGATCAGAGCGGTTTCTTCACCGCAGACAAAGGCGCCTGCGCCGATACGGACTTCGATGTCGAAATCAAAGCCGGATCCGAAGATATCTTTGCCCAGAAGACCGGCTTCCCTTGCCTCAGTCAGAGCATCCTTCAGACGCTCGACAGCGATCGGATACTCCGCACGGATATAGACGACACCATGGTTTGCGCCGATGGCATAGCCGCCGATCAGGAGTCCCTCAATGACGCTGTGGGGATCGCCCTCGAAAACGGAACGGTCCATGAAAGCACCCGGGTCGCCCTCGTCGGCATTACAGATGATGTATTTCTGCTCGCCCGGCTGATTATAGGCGGCTTCCCACTTGACGCCTGTCGGGAAACCGGCGCCGCCGCGGCCTCTGAGACCGGACTTTTTCATTTCTTCAATGACCGCCATACGGTCGCCGGACTCAAGGATGCGGGCCAGAGCCAGATAGCCGTTTTTGGCAATGTAGCTGCTGACGCTGTTGACATCGATCAGACCGCAGTTCCTGAGGGCGATACGGACCTGGCGTTTGAAGAAGGACGTGTCATTGATATTCGGGATACGCTTCTTCTGGATACAGTCATAGAAGGTATATTCGGTGACAGGCTCGCCGCCGATAAAGTGCTTCTGCACGATCTCACGGATCTTGTCCGGGGTCATCTCGGTATAGTAGGTCTCATCCGGCAGGATATAAACGACCGGACCGACAGCGCAGGTACCCATGCAGCCACGCTCGATCACGGCGACATCATCGGTCAGACCGTATTTTTCAAGTTCTTCGATCAGGGTGTCGCGAATGACCTTACATCCGGACGAGGTGCAGCCTGTACCGAAACAGACAAGCGCCTGGTATTTATACCTGCCCATTTTTTCCTCATAAGTCTTTTTGATCTCTTTAAGATCAGCGATGCTTCGGATCATACAGCGTCACCTCCTTCGTCAGATGCTTCTTCCTCGTTCTCCTGATACATAGCCAGGATACCCTGAAGTTTTGCAGGTGTGACCTGCTTGTAGACGTCGTCATCGATCATGACGGCCGGCGCGAGACCGCAGGCACCGATGCAGCGGGCGATCTCAAAGGTGAACTGGCCGTCCTCGGTCGTCCCATTGGTTTCAACGTTCAGTGTGTCATGGATCGCTTTGACCAGCTTTTTGCCGCCGCGGACATAGCAGGCCGTGCCCTGACAGACACGGATCGTGTGCTTGCCGCGCTTATTCGGTGTGAAGAACGAATAGAAGCTGACGACACCGCTGACATCGGACAGCGGAATGTTCATCTTATCAGCGATGAACATCTGAAGCTCCTGCGGCAGATAACCGTAGAGCTCCTGGGCCTCATGCAGGACCATGATCAGTGCGCCGTCTGTGCCCCTGTACTTCTCTATCACCTGTTCGACACAGTCATAGAGCGCTTTTTCAGCTTCTTTGCACTGACAGCAGCAGGAATCTGTTTGATTTGCCATACCCCTGTTTGTATGGATATCCACTGATATCCATACGCCTCCTTCCTAACTCATAAACAAAATCGTAGATTTTTTTGAGGATATCATACAATTCGGGGGTTGTAAATGATAAAGAATGTTAATTAAAACACAAAAGTGCAATGGATGGGAAATAGTTTGACAATTTATTAACCCGATAATGTTGTCATTCTGAGACGACAAGCACATATAATGTCGTTTGTAAAGGGTTTGTTTGATATTTTGCTGACACAGATTGTGTTTTTTTATGAACAATGTTGAAGAAAAACAGAAAAAATTTTTTCAAAAAGATGCCTTTTCATTGGCAGGATGCTACAATATCTACAGATAAGTGAGGTATGTGCCATGTTTTTAAACCAGAAAGGACTGACTCAGCAGAAGCTGGCAGAAATATTTCTCAGCTGCGTTGAGGGGGAGCAGATTCCCACCTTCAATGAATTGCAGAAGGTCTGCAAGGTGGGGATCGGGACGATTCAGGCAGCCATCAGGGAGTTCCGGCAGGAGGGCATCATTGAACTTCAGGCCCAGCCCAGATACGGGACCATCCTGAAGTCCAGGGATATCGGAAAGCTGTGGAGCTTTCTGGATAAACAGTATCTGACGGGTCTCTTTCCGGAACCTTTAAGTCTGGAGATGCAGGGCCTGTCCATGGGCCTTCGGGAGGCCTTCAGAGCTATAGGTATTCCGCTGGTCATTGTCTATGGCTATGGCTCAAAGGTACGTTTTGACAGGATCCTCTGTGAAAACGCAAAAGAGGATTTTGTGGTCTCATCTCTGGCCTCGGCCATGGAAAAGAGACAGGAAAACGAAATGCTGGATCCGGTCATGCGTTTTGGCGAGAATTCCTTCTATGCCGCCGGATCTCTGGTGGTTCTTGAAAAGGCAGGGACTGAAGATGCAGCGGCAGAGACGCTGACGGTCGGCTGCGACGCGTCCTCTTATGATCATTTACTGCTGACCGGGCATGCGTTTCCAAAGGCAAAACTGACCCCTGTGGGTTACGGGGAGATTCCCTTTGTCAGTCTGTCCGGCGGCCTTGACCGTGTGGTCTGGCACAGGAACACCACGGCCGTCTTTCCTGAAAAGCTGGTCGTTTGCAGGCCTTATCAGGATATGGCAGTGGGACTGGATATCCGGCCGGTCTGTGAGGCAGTGCTGAGCATCGACAGGCGTCAACGCATGCTTTCCGAGGTGATCCGGCATATTGATCCGTCTGTGGTCACGGACATTCAGCAGAAGGTTCTCCGCCGGGAGATCACACCGGTATTTTAATCATTACTTTCATATTGACTATTGTTCAGGATACTGTATAATGAATAAAGAGCCTGATCCAAAACAGGCAGGAAAGGGGAGGTGACCTGATGGTGGATGTGCTGCTTGGTATTGATATCGGAACATCCGGCATTAAAATGGCATTTTTCCGGCCGGACGGCAGCGTGGTCGCAAGCCGACGGCAGAAGGTCAGTCTGTATGCGCCGGGACCGGGGCTGGCCCGTCAGGATCCGGACGAATGGTGGCATCTGATCTGTCAGTCTCTTAAAGAGATGGTCACCGCTGATTTTCTGTCCATGTACCGGATCCGGGGGATCGGCGCCGCCGGTCAGGGCTGGTCCATGATCCCGGTAGATGCCTCGGGAAAGGTCCTTTGCATGAATCCCATCTGGATGGATACCGGGGCCGCGGATATCGCTGCGGAATATGAGGCGAAGATCGGTAAGGATAAGATCTTCCGTCTTTGCGGCAATCCTATGGACGGAGCCTATACCCTGCCCAAGGTCATTAAGCTTCGCCGTGAGGAACCGGTGCTTTTTGAGAAGACGGCCGCGGTTCTTTCCGCCAACGGCTTTATCGCCTTCCGCCTGACAGGTGTTTTATCCCAGGATATCTCCCAGGCCTATGGCTATCAGTGCTTTGACATCAGAAAAGGCTGCTGGGATCAGGAGATGTGCCGGCAGTTTGATCTGCCCATGCATGTCCTGCCGCCCATCTGCAGCTGCGACGCGATCATCGGGACGGTGACAGCGGAGGCTGCTGCGGCAACCGGCCTGCCGGAGGGGATTCCGGTCGCTGCCGGAGGTCTGGACGCCGCCTGCGGGACCTTAGGCGCCGGTGTGATCGCGGACGGAGAGACCCAGGAACAGGGCGGTCAGGCCGAGGGCATGAGCATCTGCCTTTCTTCCTGCCTTGCCCATCCACGGCTCATTCTCAGCTGTCACGTCGTGCCGGGGAAATGGCTCCTGCAGGGCGGCACCGTGGGCGGCGGCGGCGTGACCGACTGGCTGCTTGACGCCTTCTGCGGCAGGGAAATGGCAGATAAGGGCGGAAAGCCCTATGAGGATCTGGACCGGCTGACTGAAAGTGTGGCGCCGGGATCGGAGGGCGTTCTGTTCCTTCCCTACATGAAGGGAGAGCGGTCGCCTTTGTGGAATAAAAGTGCCAAAGGCGTTTTCTACGGTCTTGATTTTACAAAGACCAGGGCCCACATGATCCGGGCCGGTCTGGAAGGCGTCGGCTACTCTCTGAGGCATAATCTGGAAACGGCGGCGGAGGCCGGGGCCGAGGTTTCACAGCTGCTGGCTGTGGGCGGCAGTACGGCCAGCAGCGTCATTACCCAGATGAAGGCGGATATCACAGGCAAAAGGATCTGTGTACCCGGGACAGCCATGGAAACCGGTCTCGGAGCGGCGATCCTGGCCGGTGTCGGCACAGGTCTCTATGACAGCTATGAAAAGGCCAGGGAAATGACCCTGCATCTGACCAGGATCTACGAGCCTGATCCCGCAAAGCGGGAAGTTTACAACAGGGGTTACAAAAAGTATCTCAGGCTGTATGAGGAGCTGAAGGACATGATGTCCGAGGAGGAAAACGAGGCATGATTCTGACAGTGACTATGAACGCGTCGGTGGATATCACCTATGTGATGGATCATCTGGATACGGACGGCGTAAACCGGGTGACCCATGTTGCCAAGACGGCCGGCGGCAAGGGGCTGAACGTGAGCCGGGTCCTGCATCAGGCCGGCCAGGAGCTGATGGCCGGCGGTCTGATCGGCGGCACCACAGGCGCTTATATCAGGAGAGCTCTTGAAAAACAGGGGATTCCCTGCCGCTTTCTGGAGACGCGCACGGAATCCAGAAACAACATCTCCATCATTCACGGCAGTCATAATATGGAGATCCTGGAGCAGGGGAATCCGGTGGCTGAGGAGGACCTGAAGGCCTTTTCTGCCCTCTACGAAGAGCTACTTAAGGAAGCGGATACCATAGCCATTTCCGGCTCCCTTCCCCCGGGGATCCCCGAGGACTATTACGGCCTGATGGCAGAGGCGGGGAAGCGGCTGGGCAGGAAAGTTCTTCTGGATACTTCCGGCAAGGCCCTGAAGGCGGCCCTTGCGTCTCCGGTGAAACCCTTCCTGATCAAACCGAACGAAAAGGAAGCGGAGGAACTGACGGGCAGGACCGTCTGCCCGGAGGATACTGCGGGCCTGAAGGAGATGCTTTTATCCCCCGTTTTTGAGGACATCCCCTGGGTGATGATCTCCCTGGGGGCAGGCGGCGCCATCACAAAATGCCATGACAGGATCCTTCTGGCCAGGGTGCCGGCAGTCAGGGCGGTCAATCCCATCGGATCCGGCGACAGCGTGATCGCGGGTCTGGCCATGGGACTTTCCCGGAAGGAGGATCCGGAGACCGTCATCCGCCGGGCCATGACCTTCGGGGTGCTCAATGCCCTGGATGAGACGCCGGGCCATCTGAAGATGGATCTTTATGAAGATATTTACAGACAAATAGACATTAAGGAAGAAAGCAGGTAACTTAAATATGATCAAAGTGACAAATCAGATCGGAAAAGAGATCCGGCTCAGTCGTTTTTTAAATCCCCAGTCTCACAGAACCGTCATGGTGGCCTATGCCCACGGTATCCTGATGGGACCCAACCCCGGCATGAATACCATGGCGGAGATCAAGGCCCAGTGCAGCACGCTCCGCAAGGCTGACAGCATTCTGATGCCCATGGGCTTTCTTCCCTTCTGTCAGGACCTTTTTGCCGGCAAGGACGCGCCGGAAATGATCGCCCTGTATGACTGGCAGAATTTCAGCCGGTCCGGAGAAAAGATGATGGGTTACAAGGACGGTGTGGCCGCCTCGGTTACTTCCTTTGACCGGGTTCTGGCCAGCAGCGCTTCCGGCGTCATGACCTATCTCTACATCGGTTTTGACGATCCGGCCATGGAGGCGGAGGAGATGAGAAGAAACGCCGAGGTGAATGAGCTGTGCCAGCAGTACGGCCTGATCCACATCATCGAGCCCAGAGTGGTCAAGAGCAGGGAAAAGAATGAGGACGGCAGCATGAAGTTTGAACCCATGAAGGTCTATACCAGGATCGCTGCAGAACTTGGCGCTGACTTTATCAAGGTCAAGTATCCGGATACGCCGGAGCAGCTGGCTCTCCTTCAGTCCTTATCTCCGGCACCTCTGCTGGTGGCCGGCGGTTCAAAGATCGCCGCCGAAAAAGCCGAAGCCATGGCAGAAGCCGCAGTGGACGCGGGCACAGCCGGTATTGTTTTCGGCAGGAATATCTATCAGTCCGAGGATCCGGCAGGGGCTCTGGAGCGCTTCCTCAGGATCATCCATCAGTAAGGAGCTTTAAGCATGAGAGTTCAGGAATTTTTAAATGAGATAGAAAAGGAGCTGCCCTCTGTCACGGTTCTGACCGGCGATGACGCCGACGC
>CADAIF010000034.1 GCA_902787905.1 uncultured Lachnospiraceae bacterium | reverse complement strand
CACAAAATGTGATCTTAAACCAGGAAGGCAATAAAAGGGGAACTCATCGAAAATATCTTCCTTTTGTTTTCACGGAGCAAGGTGCCAACATGCTTGCAACGGTATTGAAAAGCGAAATTGCTGTCCAGCAAAGCATTGCAGACGCCGATAGCCATCACATCGCTGGTGGCGATGACGGCGGTGGGGACATTGCCTTCTTCAATGAGCCCTTTCATCAGTTCGTAACTCTTTTGGATCTTGAATTCTCCGTATTTGACCAGGCTGCGGTCGATGTCGATGTCATGTTCCGCCAGTGCCCGTTCAAAACCGCTGTACTGCTCCACTCCGAATGCATCGATATCCACGCTGTTGCGGAACAGAGCGATCCGGGTATGCCCGTGGTCGATGAGATAGTTGGTCACCTCATAGGCCGCCCGAAAATTATCGATGGAAACCGTCGGACACTTCAACCCGCTGGTATTCCGGTTCATCATGATCACCGGGATCTCCATGGAGTTGATTTTCTGGACGGTCTCATTCTCCAGCTTTCGGGTCATGATAATGACCCCGGCACAATGCCGTTCCTCAGAGCCAGCGGAGCATAATGAGTAGCATCCTGGATCGCATGGCCGCACTCATGGGCCGCCACACTGACCGCCGCCACACTTCTGCGCCCGTAGACAGTGTCGGACAGGCGCACCTGCCTGGAGGCGGGATCAAAATGATCCGTCAGGGTCCCGGAAACATGCACCACTGCGACATCATAGATGCCGTTCTGATTCAGGATCCTCTGGGCCGCCTCCGCGCCGGTCATGCCGTTGGCATTTCGCACAGCGTCATATTTGGCAAAGGTACTCTTTACCCTGGCCGAGGCGATCATGGATATGACGATACCGATCAGTACCAGAAAATAAGTCGGATCAAAAAACATCGGATAATACATCATTTATACCTCCGTCCTCACGGAAACAGGCATCACACCGGTCAGCCCAGGATCATGCCCTTCTCTATTTTGCAGCCGCGCATAAAGGCAGCCGCGTCCATTCTCTTCTTACCCTCCAGCTGGACTTCCAGCACTTCCAGCGCACCCATGCCGGTCTGGATGATCATACTGTTTTTGGTGATCTCACAGACACGGCCGTTCTCACCGCCGTAGTCCCGGTCAAGGGCCTTTGCCCGCCAGATCTTCATGGTCTTGCCGTTCAGATAGGTGTAAGCACTGGGCCAGGAATTCAGGCCCCGCACCAGCCGTTCGATCACCACTGCGGGCTGGTCGAAATTGATGTGGCCAAGCTCTTTATCTAACATACGGGCATATTCTCCCGCCTCGCTGTCATCCTGCTTCACCGGGGTGATCGTTCCCTGCTCCAGACCGATCAGGGTCTTTTCGATCAGTTCGGCCCCGGCCGCGGACAGCTTGTCATGCAGAGAATCCCCGGTCTCATCCTCAGCGATAGGCACGACCTTTTTCAGCAGCATATCGCCGGTATCCAGGCCGGCATCCATCATCATGGTGGTCACACCGGTCTCTTTTTCGCCCTTGATGATGGCCCACTGGATCGGCGCCGCGCCGCGATACTTAGGCAGCAGAGAGGCATGCACATTGATGCAGCCAAGCCTGGGAATATCCAGCACATCCTGCGGAATGATCTGGCCGAAGGCCACGACCACGATCACATCCGGGGCGATTTCCCTCAGCTGTGCCTTAAAATCCTCATCCTTACGGATACGCTCCGGCTGGCTGACAGGAATGCCCAGAGAAAGCGCCAGCTCCTTGACCGGCGGGAAAAGGACTTTTTTGCCCCTGCCCCTGGCCTTGTCAGGCTGGGTGACCACCAGGGCCACATCCAGGCCCATATCTACCAGCTTCTGCAGTACCGGCACGGAAAAATCCGGTGTTCCCATAAATACAGCTTTCATTATGCTTCCTCACCTTCTTCTTCATCATCCTCGTACTGCACATCATGCAGTTCGCCCTCAACCTTCTCCACATAGAGATGACCGTCCAGATGGTCAAATTCATGACACATGGCCCTGGCAAAAAGACCATGTCCCTCCACGGTAAAGGGCTTCATGTCGATATCGAAGGCTTCTGTCTTTACGTAATCCGGCCTGCGGACCACACCGCTCTTGCCCGGCACGCTCAGACAGCCTTCCTCTCCCACCTGCTCGCCGCTCATTTCGACGATCCTGGGATTGACAAAAACATAAGGGCCCTCGCCCACATCAATGACCGCGATCCTTCTGAGCACACCCACCTGGGGGCCGGCCAGGCCGACGCCGTTGGCGTCATACATGGTCTCGATCATATCCCGGGCCAGCTCCTGAAGCCTGGGCGTCATTTCCTTGATCTCCCGGCAGGGCTTATTTAAAATAGGGTCTCCCTCAAAACGCAGATTTCTGATTGCCATAACTCTCACTCTCTCCTGTTACTGTAAAACATACGGGTTCATATCAAAATTAAAAAATATATGTGAAAACATGTCCTCCGACCCGATCAGGGCTTCCAGGTGTTCCCGGAGCCGGATCAGCTCAGATTCCTGATCATGTTTAAAATAAACCACATACCTGTATAAATCCTTCCCCCGGGTCAGTCCCGCCCTTGAGGGGCCAAGCACCTGAAGGCCCTCCATATGAAGGTCGTCAGCCGCCGCGCGGATCCGCTGCATGGCGGCGTCCGCCGCCTGATCCTTTACAGACTCGGCCAGCAGCATCAGCATGTGGGAAGCCGGCGGATAATGCATCATCTGCCTGAAGCAGATCTCCTGGGCGTAAAAGCCGTCGTAATCCTGCCTGGCCGCTGCCGCGATGCTGTAATGATCCGGCTGATAGGTCTGGATGATGACCCGGCCCGGCCTGTCGCCTCTGCCGGCCCTGCCGGCCGCCTGAGTCAGCAGCTGGAAGGTTCGCTCCGAGGACAGATAATCTCCGGAAAACATGGACAGGTCCGCTGCCAGGATCCCCACCAGGGTCACATTCTCAAAATCATGGCCCTTGACGATCATCTGGGTCCCGATCAGGATATCCGCCTTATGCTCGGAAAAGCTTTTCAGGATGTTTTCAAAATCATCCTTGCCCGATGTGGTATCCTTGTCCATCCGCAGGATCCCCGCCTCCGGAAAGGCCTGACGGACCATCTGCTCCACCTTCTGGGTGCCGATGCCGAAGCCTGCGATATAGGGCGAGCCGCACTCGGGACACCTGTCCGGCAGAGCTTCCTCATATCCGCAGTAGTGACACTTGAGCCGGCCGCCGTAATGCATCTTCATGGCCACATCACAGTGCCTGCACTGGATGACATGGCCGCAGCTCCTGCAGGAAACAAAGCCCGCGAAGCCCCGCCGGTTAAGGAAAAGCATGATCTGCTCTCCCCGGGCCAGCGTCTCCTTCATGGCCTCGTAAAGAGGCCTGCTCAGGATGCTCCGGTTCTTCAGGCTGAATTCCTCCCGCATATCCACCACAGAGACCTCTGGCAGATGACTGCCGCTTTTGGCCCGGACTGTCAGCCTGTTCAGACTGTACTGCCCTGACATGGCCTTATAGTAAGATGTGACCGAGGGCGTCGCCGAGCCCAGAACGACAGCCGCGCCGGCCAGACGGGCCCTCGCAATGGCTGTGTCCACCGCATGAAAACGCGGCGTCGTCTCACTCTTATAGGCGCCTTCATGCGCCTCATCTATAATGATCAGCCCCAGATTCTCAAAGGGGGTAAAAAGGGCGGACCTGGGCCCGATCATGATCGAAGCCTCGCCGTTTTTGGCCCGCATATACTGATCATAACGCTCTCCGGCAGAGAGCCGGGAATTCATAATGGCGATCCGGCTGCCAAACCTGGCGTAAAACCGGGAGACCGTCTGCAGGGTCAGAGAGATTTCCGGGATCAGCACGATCACCTGCCTGCCCTGACTTAAAACATGGGCGATCAGGTCCATGTAAACTTCTGTCTTGCCGCTGCCTGTGATGCCGTAAAGCAGGTGGACCGCTTTGGCTTCCTCCCAGTTTTCAGAAAGGGCCGCCATATCCTTACGGATATCCTCAGCCGCCGCCTGCTGATCCGCATTCAGGGTCACATTGTGCCAGCCCGAAAGGGCGGCACTGGCCGAGTTCCTGTACACCTGCTCCGATGTCTCGGTCATGACCCCCGTCTTCAGGACTGCCTTCAGGGTGGACGGGCTGATCTGCAGAAGACCTGTCACGGTCTCTCTGGGCAGCTGTTCCTCCAGAAGCAAGGCCTTCAGCAGCCTGGTCCTGGCCTTTTCTCTCAGGTTTTTACTGCACTTTTCATAAAGGGCCTCAGCCCCTTCCCGGTCAGCCAGCACGTAGGTCACACGGCGGATGGCCCTGACAGGCCGCCTTACCGGCAGCACCGTTTTCAAAGCCTGCAGCATGGTAGAGCCGTAATGCCTGCGAATCCAGTCAGCCAGCATGATCAGCTGGGATTCCACCGCAGGAGCCCCCTTTTCAATTTCTGCCAGATCCTTGATCCTTGCCGGGTCAAGGGCCGGCTTGTCAGACACGCTTATGATAAAGCCGCTGATCACCCGGCCGCCTTTTCCGAAGGGGACTTTGACCTGACGGCCCGCAGCCGCGTCGGAGATCATATGCTCCGGCACACGGTACTGGAAAGTCCTGTCCAGACTGTTCGCCGAAATATCCACAATCACATCCACATAAACTGCCATAAACACCGCCTTGTCTTCTGATCCGCCCCTTTTTGCCGGGCAATAGGAAGTATACCATAAAAAGAATGCCCTTGCACACTTTTCACATTTTTTTTAGATTCCACACAAAAAAGAATCGGAGATGCGGCCTTTTCGGCCCTTAAGATCCCCGATTCTTTTTCCTTATTATATTATAATGATGCCCGGATCATCCGAAGACACTTGTCCGCGAAATCCTCCTTATTGAAGCCTTCCTCTGCGGCATAGACGCAGCTGCTGCCGATCATATTGACGACAGAGGCCAGGACGAACCTTGCGTACTTTTCATCCTCAACCTCCCGGTCCAGATGCTTTAGCAGCACATCCTCCACCGAGGTCATCATCCGCCTGCGGGCGTCCATGGCCATCCCCAGCTGTGCCTTCATCGTATCCGGATCCTCACTGCCGGCCTGACGGCGCAGATACTGATAGATATACAGGCCGCTCCCGCTGTCCAGATTACTGTCGATCAGGGTCAGCAGGATCTGCCGCAGATCCTTCTGCCGGCGGATCTCCTGAAGCAGATGATTATTCTTCATACAGAAGTAGTAGATGATCGCCCGGCCCACCATTTCTTCCTTGCTGGAAAAATAGCCGTAGGCTGTGCCCTTGCCGATCCCGGCCCGGCGGGTGATATCAGACACCTTGAGGTCCGCCATATCCCTGCCCTCTGCGATCAGCGCGCTCACTGCCTCATAAATGGCCAGGACCTTGCCGGGCAGCTTCTCATTTGAATTCAGATCAATCCTCATGGTCCGCTGCCTCCTTCATTTCCTTTTTCTCTCTTCTGAAAAGATCGTAGATACAGGGAACAACATACAGTGTCATTAAGGTACCGTAAACCAGACCGCCGATCGTGACGATAGCCATAGGCTGGATCATATCTGTGCCGTCGCCGATGCCCAGTGCCATGGTAGACATGGCCAGGATGGTCGTCAGTGCTGTCATCAGAATGGGTCTCAGACGGGTCTGACCTGTCTCCACCAGGGCCGCCTTCTTCTTCATGCCGCCCTCTCTCAGCTGGTTGACATAGTCCACAAAAACGATACCGTTATTGACGATGATGCCGCACAGCATGACAAAACCTACCATGGCGATGACACTGATAATGTTGCCTGACAGCATCAGGGCCAGGAAGCCGCCGGTAAAGGCCAGAGGCAGGGTAAAGAGGACGATAAAGGGCGATAAAAAGGACTGGAACTGGGCCACCATGATCAGGTACATGATCAGGATACCCGCCGCCAGAAGCTTGCCCAGCTGCCGCATGGCATCCATAATGGTCTCGTTCTCGCCGGAAACCTCATAGCTGCAGCCTTCAGGCATCTCATAAGCGTTCAGTTTTTCCTCAAATTCCGATGTGACCAGGGTGACGTTATGAGCCTCGTCCACACCGGCGGAAACAGTAATGTAACGCTGCTGTCCGTCCCTGTTGATGGCGGAAAGGGCTTCCCCGGTCTCGATCTCGGCAATATCCGAAAGCTTTACCTCGGATGTCTCACCCTTGACATCTGTCACCTCAAAGGTGTAGGTCCGGATATCCTCCGGCGTCATTTTACTGTCCTTGCCATTGATGACAATGACCGGCACATCATGCTGGTTGACGGAAAGGGTTGTGGTCTGAGAAGCCTCGGCCAGCTTTGTGTTCAGTTCCTGGAAAATCTGGGCAATAGTCAGGCTGTGCGCCATCGCCTTATTTTTATCCACCGTGATCCTGAGCTCAGCGGTAGGATCATCAATACCATCCGATACTTCCACCGTACCCTCGACGCTCTCAAGGATACCGGCCAGATCTTTAGCCACTGTCATCAGCGTATCCAGATCCCGGCCTTTGACCATGACGCTGACGCCGGAACCACCCAGTGCCGACATGTCCATGGAAGAGCCCGAAACTGAGGCCTCACAGTCCAGATCCTTAAGCCTTTCAGAGATGTCCGAAGCCACCTCCTGGCTGCTGCGTTCCCTGTCCTCCTTAAGGACCACGTACATGGAGATGTTTTCTGTATCCGTACCGCCAAAGCTGCCCATCAGGTTCAGGCTGGAGCCCATGATGGCACCGACGGTCTCCACCTCATCCACGGCCTGCACCCTGTCAACGATGGTGTCAGACATGGCCGCAGTCTGTGAAAAGTCAGAGCCCTCCGGCATCTGTACGGAAATGGTCATCTGGTCACTGTCTGTCTCACCCATAAATTCCAGGCCCTGCCTGACCATATAGGCTGTGGTTCCCACAAAGAGCAGCAGCACCAGGGCCAGCACCGGCAGCTTGTGCCTGAGTACCACTTCCAGAGACCTGCCGTAGACCTGCGTCACCCGGTCAAAGAAGGGATGACGGATCTCTCTGCTGCCGGTCATCAGCCTGGAAGAAGCCATGGGCACAACCGTCAGAGCCACGATCAGACTGGCGAACAGGGAATAGGCGATGGTCAGCACCATATCCTGGAAAAGCTGTCTGGTGATACCCTCGGCAAAAACGATCGGCACCCAGATACAGATGGTCGTCAGCGTGGAGGCAATGATGGCACCGCCAACCTGCTTCGTTCCATCCACGGCCGCTTCCGCCGGAGCCATCCCGCCCAGGCGCAGACGGTAGATGTTTTCAATGACAACGATGGCATTATCCACCAGCATACCAACGCCCAGAGCCAGACCTGACAGGGAGATGATATTCATGGAGATGCCTGAAAAATACATCAGTACAATGGCAAAGACCACACTGACAGGAATGGAAATGGCTACCGTCAGGGTGGACCGCAGGTCCTTCAGGAAAAAGATCAGGACGATGATGGCCAGAACGGCGCCCACGATCAGATTCTGAAGCACCGACTTGATGACCAGATCAATATAGATTCCCTGATCCATCAGGGCAGTCATATGCAGACCCTCGTATTTCTCCTGAGCCTCAGTCAGATAGTCACGGATCCGCCGGGCCACATCCGCCGTGGAATAGCCATTCTGCTTTTCCAGGGACAGGATGATCCCGTCATTTCCATTGATCTTCGCGTATTTTGTATCCGCGTCCGTGGCCAGTTCGACCTCAGCCACATCCTTCACGCAGATCTGTCCCATATCATAATCAGACAGGTCGAAAAGCACCAGATTCTCCAGCTCCTCCTGTCCGTACATTTCATCGCCGACACGGACCAGATAGTCCTTTTTATCCTCTGTCACATAGCCGGCAGGCATGGAAAAGTTCTGAGCCGTCAGGATACCGGACACCATGTCTCTGGTGATCAGACCGGTAAGGTCTGCCTTCTCCCGGGCTTCATCCACACTCTGCTCCAGCTGCTCAGATGCGCCGTCCAGCTGCTGCTGACCGGTCACGATCTGGATACGGGCATCCTGAAGCTGGCCTGATGCCGCGGCCTGGGCCGCGTTCAGCTGAGCCTCCTGATCAACGATCATCCCTTTGGCCGTCTCCAGCTGGGCCAGGGCAGACTGGATCTGAGCCTTACCCGCGGCCAGCTGCTCCCTGGTCTGATCGATGACGGCCTGTCCCGCCTCGATCTGCTTCCTGGCTTCCTCCGTGGCACCCACGGCAACCCCCTGGGACTTCAGAGCCTTCAGTCCGGTCTCGGCAGCTTCTATCGTCCTTTCCAGGGTCGTTTTTTCAGCCTCCAACAGCGTGATCCGGGCCGCGTTGCCCTCTTCATCCTCCGCCTTTAACTGCTCCAGCTCCGTCTCGATCTCACCGATCCGTTTCTTTCCCGATTCCAGCGTCTCCTGAAATTCAGCCAGCCGCGCCTCCAGCTTTTCCATCATGTCGGCATTTTCTTCCAGCTTTTCCCTGGCCGCCTCAAGCTCGGCCTCCTTCTGGTCCAGCTCCGCTTCTCCCTTTTCGATTTCAGCCAGAGAAGCATTCAGCTGACTCTCATTCTCCGAGATCTCGATCTTGCCGCTGGTGATCGCCGAAGAAGCATCCAGCATCTGCCGGGTGGCGTCCGCCGCCTGTTCATCCAGGGCCTCCTTCCCGGCCTCCAGCTGACTGCGCCCGTCCTCGATCTGGTCCCTGGCCTCATCAAAGCTGGCGTCCAGCTGAGACATCAGACGTTCATTAAGCGCATCGATCTTATCCTGATCCAGAGTAACCTTAAGAGACCGTTCGATCAGACCGCTGGCCGTCACAGAGGCCACACCGTCCAGACTCTTCATCTCATTTAAGAGGGTATCATTGATAAAATCCGAGATTTCCGCCACATCGGCCCCGTCCCGGTCCACGGCCAGCATCATGACCGGCAGCATGTCCGGATTCAGCTTCATGATCATGGGATTGGCCACCGAATCCGGCCAGTAGGACTTTAACAGGTCCAGACTTTCCCGCATGTCAATGGTCACAGAATCCATATTGGCATTCTGGTTGAACTCCAGAATGACCATGGAATAATTATCCGCGGAAACGGAACTGACATTTTTGATATTGCTGATGGTGGACATGGACGATTCGATCGGCGACGTCACCACAGCCTCCACCGTTTCCGGATTGGCTCCGGGATAGGTGGTGACAACGATCGCATAAGGCAGATTCATGCTGGGCAGCAGATCCGTGGACAGCTTTGTGAAGGATTCATAGCCGAGGATCAGTACGATCAGCACGCATACGACAACGGTAAAAGGTCTTTTGACGCTGTATCGGGACATAAACACGCTCCTTATATAAAGTCTTCCGTATAAAAACCGGTCTAAAAGACAGATTCCGACCGACCGGTCGGTTCTGACAAGGACTAATTATACCCCTGCAAACGTCAATGCGCAAGCCCTATTCACAGTGATCTGCCAGCCATTTTGTCATGGCCGCCACATCAGGCACCACCGCTATGGCGCCTGCCTTTTCAAGCTCGCCCGGATGGGCATAGCCGAAGTCCGCCCCCAGGCAGTCAATGCCGCATTTTAAAGCCCCGGCCGCATCGTGCATGCGGTCACCCACCATCAGTACACGACATCTCTCATCAGGGTCTGCGCAGCCCAGAAGCCTCATGGCCTCAGTGATGACCTCGCCCTTATCCGTCCTTTTTCCGTCAAAAAGACTCCCGGTCACGTTATTAAAATAAGGTGAAAGTCCGAATCGTTCCAGAATCTGCCTTGCGTAAAGCTCCGGCTTGGACGTGGCCAGAGAGATCACAAGGCCCTTCTCCTTCAGGCCCTTCAGCATTTCCGGGATGCCGGGGTAGACCCGGTTTTCATAGATGCCGACGGGGCCGAAGCGTTCCCTGTAAAGGCGGACGGCCTCCCGGGCCTCCGCCTCTGACAGATTGTAAAAGCGCATAAAGGAATCCAATAGCGGCGGACCGATAAAATCCGTCAGATTGTCCGTTTCTTCATGAATACCGAAATGCGCCAGGGCATATTGCACACATTTTGTGATTCCCTCTTTGGGGTCCGTGAGTGTCCCGTCCAGATCAAACAGTATGTAGTGGTACATATGTAAAAAAACCTCCATTAATTAAGAAAGTATATCATATATGTGAAATATCATACAGGAAACGTGTTTCTATATCTCACATATTTGACAAGTCACACGACAATTTCATGCATTTGTTTATAAAATATGTATAAGAACCTTGCACCCCAAAAAAGACTATGCTAAAATGAGTAAGAAGTTTGTGGATGTCACCCGTATGCCCTCTCCCATTTCAAGGGCGACTTCGTGACCAGTATGCTAAGTATGAGGTGAACAAATGAAAACTGTTAAATTCCTTTACGGAAAAACGACGTTCGATCTTGATGTTCCGGACGATACCCCAGTCCTCACATCTCATGTTGACCAGCTCAAGAGCGACAAGAGCGGTCCCGAGATCGTGAAAGCCGCTATGGAAAATCCCATCGAAAGCCCGCGTCTTTACGAGCTGGCTAAGGGCAAACCCGACTGTACGATCATCATCAGTGACCATACACGTCCGGTTCCGTCCCAGGATATCCTGCCTGCCATGATCGCAGAGCTGAGACAGGGCAGCCCCGATATCAAGATTACCCTTCTTGTTGCTACAGGTTTCCATCGTCCGACAACTCAGGACGAGCTGAAGAACAAACTCGGCGACGCTCTTTACAATGAGTTCAAGGACAACATCGTTGTCCATGACGCTCATGATCCTTCCAAGAATGTCAAAGTCGGCGTTCTTCCGTCCGGTCCGGACTGCATCATCGATAAGGTGGCTAAGGATGCTTCCCTGCTGATCGCAGAAGGCTTTATTGAGCCGCACTTCTTCGCAGGCTTCTCCGGCGGCCGTAAGTCCGTTCTTCCGGGTATCTGCGACGCTGTTACCGTTATGGGTAATCACTGCGGTGAATTCATTGCCAGCCCCTACGCTCGTACCGGTATCCTTGACAAGAACCCGATCCATGAGGATATGGTTGCCGCAGCTGAAATGGCTAAGCTTGCTTTCATCTGCAATGTTGTCATCGATGAGGACAAGAAGACTGTTGCTGCTTTCGCCGGTGATTTCAAGGCTGCTCATTACAAGGGCGTTGATTTCCTGAACGGTTACTGCAAAGTTAAACCTGTTCCGGCTGATATCGTTATCACAACCAACGGCGGTTACCCGCTTGACCAGAATGCTTACCAGTGCCCGAAGGGTATGAGTGCCGCTGAGGCTACCATCAATGAGGGCGGCGTTCTCATCATGCTGGCAACATGTCAGGACGGCCATGGCGGCGAGTCCTACTATCATTCCATCGCTGACGCGGCTACTGCAGACGAGTTCTTCCAGCAGTGTGTCAATACACCTCAGGTTGAGACCCTTCCCGACCAGTGGTGCGCACAGATCTGGTGCCGTATCGTCCGCAAGTACACAGTTCTCTTTGTTGCTGACAAGGCTCAGGAACAGCTGATCAAGGATCTCAAGGTTCAGTATTTTGAGACACTTGACGAGGCTTACGCAAAAGCACGTGAGATCAAGGGTGCTGACGCAACTCTGACCTGCATCCCGAACGGTGTATCTGTCGTCGTTGCCGAATAATCATTGATTCATTGGCTGTGCCTGCGCTGAAGATTGCGCGGCGCGGGCACGGTCTCGAATAAAGTCACTTTATCAAACAAACAAAGGAGGAACATGTTATGTATGCGATTATTGCGTTTATACCAATCATCGTCACAGTCGTTCTGATGGTTGCCTTTAACTGGCCGGCCAAAAGAGCTCTTCCGCTTGCCTGGATCCTTGCTTTCATCTTCGCTATTGCCGTATGGAAGATGAACGTAGGCGCGGCAATCGGCCGTACCATCACCGGTATGCTTGATGGCGTCACCGTTTGTGTCATCATCTTCGGCGCTCTGCTGATCATGAACACACTGACTCAGTCAGGCGCTATGGCTTCCATTAACCAGATGTTCAACAACATCTCCCCGGATGCCCGTATCAAAGCCATCATCATCGGCTTTATCTTCGGTGCTTTCATCGAGGGTGCAGCAGGTTTCGGTACTCCCGCAGCTCTGGCAGCTCCGCTGATGATCTCTGTTGGCTTCCCGCCGCTGGCAGCCGCTGTTATCGCTCTTGAGTTCAACTCTGTACCGGTATGTTTCGGTGCTGTTGGTACACCTACCAACTCCGCTTTCGCAACCGTACAGCAGGCTGTTGTTGACGCAGGTCAGGATGCTGAGGCATGGAAAATGTCTCTGACCTTCCACTCCGCGCTTCACATGGCCGTCGGTACTTTCGTTATCCTGTTCGTAGGTATGGTAGTTCTTTGCGGTACCTTCGGCAAGGATGCTGAGCACAAGTCCATCAAGAACGCAGTCGAAGTTATCCCCTTCATCGTTGTTGTCGGTGTGATCTTCGACGTTGTTTACCTTCTGATCGCTGCTTTCATCGGTCCGGAACTTGTATCTCTGGTTGCTGCTATCGTTACTCTGTTCGCAGCTATCGCCCTGACCAGTAAAGGTATCTGTGTCCCGAAGAACGTCTGGACATTCGCTGACCAGTCCGAGTGGGACAAGTCCTGGCTTTCCACCACAGAGGTTCCGAAGCCGGATA
>CADAIF010000033.1:12730-23386 GCA_902787905.1 uncultured Lachnospiraceae bacterium | reverse complement strand
GATCCAATGACGAAAGGAAGAATCGACCATGAAGGAATACATGAACGCAGCTTTGCCGCCCCGGAAGCGGGCGGAACTGCTGCTCAAGGAAATCCGCCGGCTTCAGAAAATTCCGCAGGACGAATATCTCGAGATGCAGATGCTTCTGGTTGAGGCGGATGACGTCTGGCACAGGGCAAAGGAAGCTTCGGACTTCGAGATGTTCCGCCCCCTGCTTGAGCAGATCTTCGAGACCAATATACGCTTTGCCGGCTACCTGGCGCCGGACACCTCTTATGTCAGATATTTTGACCTTTACCTGCATGACGATGGCTTTGTCCTGCAGCTGCCGGAAGAGGAGACGCCGGAGATCGTCGATCCATTCGATCCGCCGGAAAAGCTGTCAGCTGTTCTTAAAAAGACCTCCCTTTGGGCAAATCTCATGGGGGTCAATGATATTGCCGATCTGAATGAGATCATTTCCTCCGGCGGCTTCGCTGACCTGGTCATGGTCCAGGAAGCCCTTCAGGAGAAGGAGATCGCGGAGATTGCCGGCCGGATCATTGAAAGCAAAAAGAGGATCGTCCTGATCGCAGGGCCGTCTTCATCGGGTAAGACGACCTTTTCCCACAGACTCTCTATCCAGCTGCGTGTGGGCGGCTTAAAGCCGCATCCCATCCCTGTGGACAATTACTTTGTGAACAGGGAAGATACGCCCTTAGGGCCGGATGGCAAGCCGGATTTTGAGTGCCTTGAGGCTGTGGATGTGGCCCGTCTGGGCAGGGACCTGCAGGCTCTGCTTAAGGGTGAGAACGTAGAGCTTCCTGTCTTTGATTTTATCAGCGGCAAGAGGAAGGATAAGGGTGAGATGCTGCAGATCGGGCCCCATGACATTCTGGTGATCGAGGGTATTCATGCCCTCAATGATGCGATGACAGCCACCCTGGATCCTGCGGACAAGTTCAAGATCTATATCAGCGCGCTGACCCAGCTGAACATGGATGACCACAGCCGCATTGCCACCACTGACGGCAGGCTGATCAGGCGTATGTGCCGTGATTCGGTCAAACGCGGCAATTCCGCCGCCAAAACCCTTGGCATGTGGGCTTCGGTGCGTCATGGTGAGGACAACAACATCTTCCCCTACCAGGAGAAGTGTGATGCCATGTTCAACTCCAGTCTGATCTACGAGCTGCCTATTCTCAAGCAGTACGCGGAGCCGCTCCTCTTTTCGGTGACCAGGGATCAGCCTGAATATGACGAGGCCAAACGTCTGCTGAAGATCTTCAATTATATGCTGGGTGTCAGCAGTGAACATATCCCGGAGAATTCCATCATCCGTGAATTTATCGGCGGCAGCTACTTTAATGTAGGATAAAATGGGTATTTACATCCCCTGTCCGTCATGTTAAGATATGGACTGAAGTCTGCCGGATGATCGCGGCTGCAAGTGTCGAAAGACCGCAGGTGAGGAAAGTCCGAGCTTCTCAGGGCAGAGTGCCGGGTAACACCCGGTGGAGGTGACTCCAAGGCCAGTGCAGCAGAAATAAACCGCCGGCTTTGACCGGTAAGGGTGGAAAGGCGAGGTAAGAGCTCACCGCCTCCCCGGTAACGGGGAGGGCACATGTAAACCCCACTCGGAAGCAAGACCGCATATAAAACGATACGCTGACCCGGCGTGTTTTAGGGTAGGTCGCTCGAACCTGCCGGCGACGGCAGGTCTGGATAGATGATCATCTTCAACATAACTCGGCTTACAGGCAGGCTTCATTTATGAACTCAAAGGCGCAGTAAATCTTTTGCTGCGTCTTTTTCATGTCCTCGAAAGTCTTAATTAAGATTTTCTTAAAGACTTGAATCAGGCCCTGTGATAAAATGTAAACTGTAAAAAAGACCGCACAGATGGAGGTTCTTATGACAGCCGATTTAATAGAAATTCTGGTAGTGGATGACGATCCTGAGATTGCCGACCTGGTAGAAATCTATCTGTCCAGCGCCGGTTATCAGGTCTATAAGGCATCCGGTGCCCGGGAAGGTATGGATATCATCAGGCACCGGGAGATCAAGCTGGTGATCCTGGATATCATGATGCCCGAAATTGACGGGATCGAAATGTGCAAGCGTATCCGGGGTATCCGCAATATGCCCATTATCATGCTCAGCGCGAAAACCGCGGACGCCGACAAGATCCGCGGACTCACGGCCGGGGCCGACGACTATATGGAAAAGCCCTTTAATCCGATGGAGCTTCTGGCCAGGGTCAAATCCCAGCTGAGGAGATATCTGGAGTTTAACGAGTCAGGGCCTGAGACAGATCAGGTGATCCATGTAAGACATGTGACCATTGACACAGCCAGACACCAGGTCCTTAAAGGGGACCGGGAAGTGGCTCTGACACCCATAGAATTCAACATTCTGTCCCTTCTGGCATCTCATCCGGGCAGGGTCTACAGCATGGACGAGATCTATGAAAATGTCTGGAATGAACGTCTTTATGAGGCCAACAACACGGTGATGGTCCATATCCGCCGTCTGAGAGAAAAGGTGGAGCTGGATCCGAAAAAACCGGAACTGATCAAGACCGTCTGGGGAGTGGGGTATAAAATTGAAAGCTGATTTTTCAGGAAGATTCCAGCTGCGTATCATGCTTTATACATTGATCAGCTTTGCCGCCGGTGTCATCGCTTTCGCGGTCACGATCGCCGGGGCCGTGGAGTTCGGCATCCTGGTCATGAAACAGGACGGACGTCTGCCGGACAGCGCCATCCGCCCCATTGCCGGGCAAAACGATTTCTTTTACCGGATGCTGGGGATCCGGCTGGATCCGGTGCTGCCGGGAATCGCAGTGATCATCGGTGTCCTGGTTTTTCTGCTCGTTTTCTGGCTGCTTACGAACCGGATGAGCCGTAAGGTCAGAAAGATGGCGGAGGATGTGGCCGATATGGCCATGGGGAATCTGGATATCCGTCTGAGCACAGACCAGAAGGATGAATTCGGCCGGATCGCCTTCAGCATCAATCAGCTGGCCGAAACCATCAATACCTCCAGGGAAAGGGCAGAAGAAGCTGAAAAGATGAAAAATACACTGATCACCAGTGTGGCCCATGACCTGAGGACCCCCCTGACCTCTGTGATCGGATATCTGGACCTGGTGCGTTCTGATCCGGACATGGCACCTGAGCAGAGAAGCAAATGTCTGAGCATTGCCGGCAATAAGGCCGGACAGCTGAAGAATATGATCGATGATCTTTTCAGCTTCTCGACGAGTGCCTATACGGAGACGCCGTTAGACCTTAAAAAGGTCAATGTGATCACTTTTCTGGGACAGGTTCTGGACGAGATGTATCCGGTCTTTGAGGAGAATGACCTGAAGGTGACCTTTGAAAAGGATGCAGCTGTTTATGAGATCATGGCGGATTCCGGTCAGCTGGTCAGAGTTTTTGAAAATCTTCTGGGCAATGCGGTGCGTTACGGGAAAAACGGGAAAAGGATCCGTGTATTCACAAGGTCCGCACCGGATCAGATCCAGCTGCATATCATTAATTTCGGTGTGATCATCTCTGCAGAGGACCTGCCTTATATTTTTGACAAGTTTTATAAGGCCGACCGGTCCAGAAGCTCCGGACAGGGCGCCGGACTGGGTCTGGCTATCGCGAAAAGCATCACCCTGCGGCATGGCGGCAGTATTACCGCGTCCAGTTCCTTTGAAGGGACAGACTTCTGTGTAACACTTCCGGCTGCGCCGGCAGGCGGACAAGAAGAGGATAGATCATGAGTATAAAAAGAATACTTTTGCCGGCTCTGATAGCCTGTCTTATTGCCATCGGGCTGCCGGGCCGGACCGCATCGGCGTCAGAAACCGAAGGTCCGGAAGAGAACAGCCGTTTTGAGGTTCAGCTTGATTACGATAAGGAAACCGCTGTACCCATGTACGGGGCAGACCTGCCTGTAGAGTTCACAGTCATCAATCACGGGCAGGATTACGCCGGCCTTGTCAGGATCTGTGTACCGGTGGGCGGCGATATTCTGGCCAATGCCAGGCATGTGGAAATCGCTGAGAACGGCAGCGCAGTCTTTACGGTAAGTATCCGGAATATGATTTTTGACGGCGCTGTAACTGCCATGCCTGTCCGTATTGATATTCTTGACAAGGAAGGGTTTGTTCTTTCTTCTCAGATCAAAAAGCTGGAGATCAAAAGTGACAATTCAGGCGCTTTTCCTGTCGGCCTTCTGACGGACAGGGAAGGGCTGGCTGAAAAAATGAGCAGTGAGCCCCGCCGGCTGAATATAAATTATATCTATGACAGTGCTCCCGGAACGGATCCCGCGATCATTTCAGATGATGAAAGTGAGAACGTGACCATTAACTTCAGGGCAGACCGCCTTTCAGATGACAGGTTCACCGATGAAAACCTGTCCCTGTATGAGTATTTGATCATTGATAAAACACTTTCAGGAGATGCTCTGACCGCTGTCAGGAAGTGGCTTGGCAAAGGCGGACAGGCCGCCGTGAACGAGAAGGTACTATCTTCCCTGACAACGGCCGGGCCCGATAACAATGGCCGGGTCCTTTACGGACTTGGCACCCTTTATGTTTATACGGACGGAACAGAAGATGTGCAGGAGCTTCTCTCTGATCAGCAGCTGGCCGCACTCTACATGCATATGGGTGACAACGACGCCTATACTTTCAGAGAGATGGCTTCTTATGATATTTTTACAAAGGTTGTCAGTATATGGCCCGCAGCCCTGCTTCTGATCCTTTATCTGCTGCTGATCAGTGTCGTGCTGACTAAGCTTCTGGACAAAAGGAAAAAGCGGGAACATATCTGGTTTCTGCTGCCTGTATGCGCGCTGATCTTCTTTGTCATGATCTATGCTCTGGGCAGCCGGGTCCGCCAGCACCGGCTCTTCGGAAACTATACGCGAATGCTCATTTCCACAGAAGATGTCTGCACCGATCTTACGGTTTGCATTGTCGTTAATCCGACACGGCAGAGCGGGTCGGCTGTCCTTGAAAAGGATCTTGATCTTTCAGCCATAGGCACTTCAGATATGTTTTATCCGGAGAACTATGATTACATGAAGGAAAGACTGGCCGGTCAGAAGATCTATATGACCGCTGTCGCCTCGGAGGATGCCCAGGGCATTCTGTTTTCACCGGGCCGCGCATTTGATCGCTGTATTTTTAAGACGGAGAAAACGGAAGCCGCACGGGGCCTCCTGTCATCAGAGATCGATGTGGATAATGCGCATCTTTCCGGAAGCGTCAGCAACAGGACTGAATGGGATCTTAAAAATGTCTGGGCTGTCTGCGGCGACTTCTGGTATCATCTGGAAAATCTGGACGCAGGACAGACGATCAGTCTGGATAACCTTTCTCCCGCCTTCTATCAGTACAATACCTATGATGCCAAATGGGAGGAGATGGACTGCGAGGGCCTTCATACAGCCAACAGTCAGGGGGCTGTCATGCTGATGTTCAGCCAGATCCAGTGGCTGGCCGACTATACGGATGACGATCTTCTTCTGGTTGGATTCACTGATCAGGCAGATGCAGATATCTCTCTGGAGGGTTCTGCCATTCCGGGGCTGACAGCTGTCATGACCAGGGGATCCGCCGGCAGTGACGATCATGATTATTTAGTCTGGCCGTCTTCTCCGGAAGGAGCTGAAGACGGAACCGTCAACATTTATGACATGAGTATGATGACTGAAGAAGCGGAAGTGGTCTACAGGCTGAAGGATACGACAGGTATAAGGTCTGTCACCCTGTATCCGGTTCCGGATATGCTGACGGTCACCTTCAGGAATCAGATTACCGGGGTTTATGAGACGGTACCGGATGAAGAGGGTCAGATTCCGATCGGGGCACTGCAGCCCTATCTGACAGCCGAAGGGACCCTTGAGGTCAGGCTGGAAGGCTGGCCGGATATGCCTGCCAGTCTGCCACTCATCTATGTGAACGGAGGCGGCGGCAAATGATCGAATTAAAAAATCTTTGCAAGTCTTATGGCAATCATCAGGTGCTGAGATCCCTGAACATGAAAATAGAGGACGGCGCCGTTCATGGTCTGGTGGGCCCCAATGGGGCAGGTAAAACGACCACCTTCCGTATTCTGGCCGGTCTTATGCGGGCTGACAGCGGCGAAGTGATCGTTGACGGCGAGTCCATGACTTATCTGCCCGGATCCATGATCGGCTATATGCCGGATTTTTTCGGCGTCTATGACCGTCTCCGTGTGCATGAATATATGACCTTTTACGGTTCATTATACGGCCTTCATGGCGATGTGCTTGAACAGAAGATCGACGCCCTTCTCCATCTGATCGGCATGGAAGGGCACAGGGAGGATTATGTGGACAGTCTTTCCAGGGGTATGCAGCAGAAGATCTGTCTGGTCAGATGCCTGATCCATGACCCCAGGCTGCTGATCCTGGATGAACCGGCCTCCGGCCTGGATCCCGGTGCCCGATATGAATTTAAAAAGCTGATCGGCACCCTCCATGAACAGGGCTGTACGATCCTGATCAGCTCCCATATCCTGTCGGATCTGGCTGAAATGTGTACAGATATCAGTATCCTTAATGACAGTCATGTGGTCCTGAGCGGCAGTATTGAAGAGATCGAGTACCGCATGCGTTCTTCTTCACGGCTGGTGATAAGGGTCAACTCCGACAGGGAACGTGCGCTTTTGATTTTACGAAACTGGGAGCAGACAGAAAGTCTGACCTACAGCGGCAATGAATTTCATCTGGACCTGCGCGGAGGCCGTGAAAACGCGGCCCTGCTGCTGAAACAGCTGGTGGCAGAGGGAATCGCCGTCTATGATTATCACTTTGACAGCGGCAGTCTGGAATCTCTCTTCATGGAGATCACCGGCCAAAAAGGAGGGAAAAATGAATCTTAATCCCATCTATAAAAATGAGATCATTCTTTCCGGCCGTTCCAGACAGATGCCGGTGCTGATCACCATCTTTAATATTGTCCTTTTTACGGCGGCCATGCTCAGCTTTCACATCATCCTGCTCACAGCCGGGAATAACGGAACATCTCCCTATTTTGAGATGCCGACATTTTATTTCGTGATGCTGACGGTGCAGATCTGTATGATGGCTGTTTTCGTTCCGCCCACGGCAGGCGGCTCCATTGCAGGCGAAAGAGAACGGAAGACCCTGGATATCCTTCTGGCCTCCGGCCTGCCTCCGGCAAGGATCATTGCCGGCAAATGGCTTTCTTCCGTCAGCCTTGCCATCCTGATGCTGATTTCGGGTATCCCCATGTTTGCCCTGACCCTTCTGTACGGCGGCATTCATCTGTCTGATGTCTGGGGATCGGCCCTTTACACAGCCTTTTTTGTCCTGATCCTGGGCGCTGTCGGCGTTTTCTGCTCCACATGCTTTAAAAGGACCACTTCGGCCATTATCGCCGCCTACGGGCTCATTCTTGTTATGAATGTCGGAACCTTCATCCTGACCTTCGTCCTGGCTGCCGTAGATATTCTGACAAGCACGATCAGTCTGCCGGGAACCCTGATGAGCTTCGTGCTTCTGCTGAATCCTGCGGTCACCTACGGCCTGATCCTGGATGATACCATGATAGCGAGGATGGGGCTCAGATCCACCATGGAGAGCATCGGTATCCTTCCGGTCCTTACAGAGCACTGGGTTTTCCTGAGTATCCTGGCCCAGGCGCTTTTAATGATCCTGCTTCTGTTATGGGCCGGCCGGCGGCTGAATCCATTGAAAGGAAAGAATCAGTAATCATGAATGAAAACAAGTGGTCATCATTGATCTTAGCCGTGATCAAACCTGTACTGATCTATCTGATCGTCACAGTGATCGTCAGTTTTGTGGGAGGCGGCGTCATGGGCGCCCTGCTTTCGGGCAGATATATTTCCGAATCCGGACTGGATATGGACGGCTTTATGACAGCATTGCCGGAGCTTTCCGCAAAGTACGGTCTGCTGCTGCAGACGATCGCGGCATTTATCAGTATTTTGATTTTCAGTCGTATGTACAGGCGGCAGGGATTTGCGGAAGATGACAGGGAAAACCGTAAAGCGTACGGCCTCCGGCTGCTTCCGGCTCTGATCGCAGGTGTTCTCGGGGCCCTGGCCGGCAACATGCTTCTGAACGCGGTGGATACAGGCTTTTTATCTGAAGGCTATATGGAAACGGAAAGGCTTCTTTTCGGCGGCTCTTTCGCAGTCCAGATCGCCGGCATCGGTTTTATCATTCCCCTGTGCGAGGAGCTTCTTTACCGCGGTCTGATCTACCGGCCCATGCGCAAGGTTCTCGGGGTGAATGCGGCCATTCCGGTCTCTGCACTGATCTTCGGTATCATGCACGGCAATATCTTCCAGGGCATTTATGCTTTTGTGATCGGCATCCTTTTTGCCTATCTGATGGAAAGCTACAGGACCCTTGCAGCCCCTGTGCTGGCCCATATGGGCGGAAACTGCCTGGGCCTTTTGCTGACCAGGCTGCCTGAGCTGCCGGGAAAGAGCGCCTTCATGATCCTTGGCCTCGTCAGTCTGGCAGGGACACTTCTGGTCCTGCGTCTGGTCGACAGGAATGTCGAAAAAGCATGAAGAACTGTGATTGAGCGATGACCTTCTCTGTGTTATACTGAATGCGCCAAAAGGTATTGACAAAGCAGTACATCTGGCGTATGATAAACATATGTTCACAGAACAGATGTTCTGCATTTGCAGATGATCATACAGGATAAAGGAGAATAAAACGCATGGACAGAGAAGAAAAGATCAAGGCTTTGGACGCTGCGATTTCAAGGATCGAGAAGGATTTCGGCAAGGGTTCCGTTATGAAGCTGGGTGATAAGGGCAATACCATGGATGTAGAAACGGTTCCCACCGGTTCTCTCAGTCTGGATCTGGCCCTTGGTCTGGGTGGCATTCCCAGGGGCCGTATCATTGAGATCTACGGGCCGGAATCTTCCGGTAAAACCACAGTGACCCTGCATATGGTTGCCGAAATGCAGAAGCGCGGCGGTATCGCCGGTTTCATTGACGCGGAGCACGCGCTGGATCCCGTCTATGCCAAAAATATCGGTGTGGATATCGACAATCTCTATATTTCCCAGCCTGACAACGGTGAACAGGCTCTGGAAATCACGGAAACCATGGTACGTTCCGGTGCCATTGATATCATTGTCATTGACTCTGTTGCGGCTCTGGTGCCCAAGGCTGAGATTGACGGCGACATGGGTGATTCCCATGTAGGCCTTCACGCAAGGCTTATGTCTCAGGCTCTCAGGAAACTGACAGCAGTGGTCAGTAAGTCCAACTGTATCGTGATCTTTATCAATCAGCTGCGTGAGAAGGTCGGTGTCATGTTCGGTAATCCGGAAACGACGACCGGCGGACGTGCCCTGAAGTTCTATGCGTCTGTCCGTATGGATATCCGCAGGATCGAGGCTATTAAGCAGGCCGGTGAGATCGTCGGCAACCGTACCCGCGTGAAGGTTGTCAAGAATAAGATTGCGCCGCCTTTTAAGGAAGCTGAATTTGATATCATGTTCGGCAAGGGCATTTCAAGAGAAGGGGATATCCTTGATCTGGCTGCCAACACAGGTATTGTCGTCAAGGCCGGTGCCTGGTACTCCTACAATGGTGAGAAAATCGGTCAGGGCCGTGAAAACACCAAGAAATACTTCACGGAGAATCCGGCTGTTATGGAAGAGATCGAACATAAGGTGAGAGTCTTCTACGGTCTTGAAGCCGGGGAAGAAGAGGGACAGGCGGTTTCTGCCGCTGAGGATAATAAAGAAGAATGACTGAAGTGACGATTGAAGCTGTCAGTAAACATAAAATGCGGGTTTCCCTTGACGGGGAACCTGCTTTTACTGTAAGTGACAGGAAATTAAGAGAGACAAATCTTACGGACGGTCAGCTTCTTGACGATCAGCAGACGCAGGCTCTGATCGAGGAGGCTGCCCATATGGCCTGCAAGGCCGCTCTGGATCTGCTTTTATCCAGGGATTACGGGGAACTTGAGCTGATCCGCAAGCTGGAAATGAAAGGCTTTTCAAGCCTGCTCTCACAGCGTGCCGCAGCCTATGCGGCCTCCTGTCATTATCTGGATGACGAGCGTTATATCCGGAATCTGATCGAACAGAGCAGGGGCCGCAAAAGCCGTCAGGCCCTTCAGTCCAAAATGCAGCTTAAGGGGCTGGATGAAAACCTGATCCGGGAGGCCTTTGAAGCCGCCGGCTGGGACGACGGGGAGGGACTTTTACGTGAACTTCACATTCGTCTGAAAGGGAAAGCTCCGGAGGATCTGCCTGACACTGAAAAGACCCGTCTGATCCAGGCCTGCCTGCGAAAAGGATATCGATATCAGGATGTCCGCAGAGCCCTTTCAGACTATAATAAACACAGTGAATGCCCTTGACACATGTCATAAAAAAATATAAAATATAGTTGTTGTATTTTTATGTACAATTAAAAATTTAATAGGAGGTGCTCCTGTGCAGCCCAATATGATAATTGCAGTCGCTGTCGCAGTCGTTATTGCAGTTGTCGTAACCGCTTTGATCGTCTGGCATGCCGCGATCTCTTACCGCAAGAGAGTCGTCGAGCAGAAGATCGGCACAGCAGAGGACAAGGCCCGTGAAATCATTGACGAGGCCCTGAAAACTGCCGAAGCAAAGAA